>DASXUA010000424.1:0-4500 GCA_036505095.1 Phycisphaerae bacterium | reverse complement strand
AACGACCTCTGGCGCAAAACTATTTTCGGAAGCTCGGCCTTCAACGCACACATCGCAAAACTCGCCAAGCCCGCCAGAACCCTCCTGCTCCACGCCCTTGCCGCTGCCGCGTGAGGGCGCGAAAATGGCAAAAGTCGAGCTGAGGACTTATCAAGAATGGTTCCTCCGTCTCTCAGCCGCTCTGAGTCCCGGCTTCGGCCCGGCGGGGGCGTCGCGTCGTAGCTATAATCGCCCGCGATGCGTTATGACGCGATCGTGATCGGGGCGGGCCACAACGGCCTAGTGGCAGCGTGCTATCTGGCGCGCGCCGGGCGGCGGGTGCTCGTGCTGGAGCGCCGCAATGTCGTCGGGGGCTGCTGCACGACTGAAGAAGTCTTTCCCGGTTGCAAGGTCTCGACGGCCGCGTATGTCAATGGCATCTTTCATCCGAAGATCGCGGCCGATTTGAAGCTGCGCCAGTACGGATTCGAGGTGCTGGAGCGCAATCCCTCGTCCTTCACGCCATTTCTTGACGGCCGGCACCTGCTGCTTGGGCCGGATCAGTCGTTCAACTGCCGCGAGATCGCGAAGTTCTCCGCGCGCGATGCCGAAGCCTTTCCGCGCTATGAGACCATGCTAAACGAGTTGGCCGAATTCGTTGAGCCGACGCTGCTCGAGCCGCCGCCGGACCCGCTCGCGTCCGGATTGGCGGACCTGTGGCAACTCGGCAGCGTCGGCCGCAAGGCACGCAAACTGGGGCCGCGGCTGGGAGAGTTGGTGCGGATCATGACCGGCAGCGCCCGCCACTTGCTGGATGGCTGGTTCGAGTCGGACGCGCTGAAGGCCACGCTGGCGACAGACGCGATCATCGGCGCTTTCGCCGCCCCGTCATCGCCCGGAACAGGTTACGTGCTGTTTCATCACGTGATGGGCGAAACGAACGGCGCGCGCGGCGTGTGGGGCTTTGTGCGCGGCGGCATGGGTGGGCTGACGAATGCGCTGGCGGGTGCGGCGCGCGCCATGGGCGTGGAAATTCACTGCACTTCTCCGGTGGCCTCCATTAAGACGCGAAACGGTCAGGCCGTGGGCGTGGTGCTCACCGACGGCCGTGAGTTCGAAGCCCGCGCGGTGCTCTCGAATGCCGATTGCAACGTGACGTTCTTGAAGCTGGTCGGCGCGCAACATTTGCCCGATGAATTCGTGACGGCCGTCCGCCGGATTCGGTACGATAGCGCGTCGCTGAAGATCAATTTGCTGCTGAGCGAGTTGCCGAGATTCGACGGCGCCAACGGAACCAGCGCCGCCGGGATGAACCCGGCGGCTCGCCATCTGTGCGGGACGATTCACATCTGCGAGTCACTGGATTACATCGAGCGCGCCTTCGACGACGCCAAGTATGGTCAACCCTCGCGCGAACCGGTGCTGGAGTGCACGCTGCCCTCAGTCGTGGACGAGACGGTCTGCCCGCCGGGCCGACACCTGATGAACATGTTCGTGCAATATGCGCCGTACCGGCTGACGGAGGATTCAGGGTTCAGGGTTCAGGGTTCAGGTACTCCCTCTCCCGCGCAGGGAGAGGGGTGGGGTGAGGGTGGATCGGCTGATTGGGATCGCATCAAAGACGCTTTTGCTGATCGGTGCCTGGAGGTGCTGGCGCGCTACGCACCGAATGTGAAGAAGGCTATCATTGCGCGACAGGTATTGTCGCCGCTGGATCTAGAGCGCGAATTCGGGCTGACTGGTGGCAACATCTTCCAAGGTGCGATGACACTCGACCAGCTCTTGTTCATGCGTCCCGTGCCGGGCTGGTCGCACTATCGTACGCCGATCAAGGGCCTGTACCTCTGCGGCGCCGCCGCCCATCCCGGCGGCGGCGTGATGGGCGCATGTGGCTACAACGCAGCGCACCAGGTCCTGAAAGATCGGATCTAGGTCAGCCGATCTGGACGCCGAGCGCGGGCTCGGGTCGGGCGGTTGGAAGAGGGGCGGGCGTGGCGGCCGTGTCGGCCAAGCCATTGTTAGCCGGCGATTCGCGGCGGTATTCGGGGACGAGTTCCTTGAGGCGCTGCTGAATGGCGGCGGGGGTGCCATTGTCGGCCAGGCGCAGCAGCTCGTCGATGCCGCGGCAGAGGCGGTCCCAGTCTTCGGGTCGATTCTGCCAGATGCAGATCTTGGGATGACGCGTGCGGTGGATGCCCTCGCCTTCGATGAGCAGTTCCTCGAACAGCTTTTCGCCGGGCCGCACGCCGGTGTACACGATCTGGATGTCGATACCCGGACGCAGGCCGCTGAGCGTGATCATCCGGCGGGCCAGGTCGATGATCTTCACCGGGTCGCCCATCTCCAGCAGGAAGATTTCGCCGCCCGCGCCCATCGCGCCGGCCTGCAAGACGAGCTGCGCAGCCTCGGGGATCGTCATGAAATAGCGGGTCATCTCCGGGTGGGTGACGGTGACTGGTCCGCCGGCGGCGATCTGCTGCTTGAAGATGGGCACCACACTGCCGCTGGAACCCAGCACGTTTCCGAAACGCACCGTGACGAAATGCGTGCGGCCGCGGCTGCTGGCCTGCTGCACGTACATCTCGGCGACACGCTTGGTGCAGCCCATGATGCTGGTAGGATTGACGGCCTTGTCGGTGGAGATGATGACCATCTTGTCGACGCCGATCTCGACGGCCGCGTCGGCCACGGTTTTCGTCCCGAGCACGTTGTTCTTGATGGCTTCGCCGGGGTTCAGCTCCATCATGGGGACATGCTTGTGGGCCGCAGCGTGGAAGACGGCCGCCGGCTTTTCGTGCTGAAACAGGCCGCGGATGCGCGGCGCATCGCAGATGTCGGCCACGTAGGGGACCACGTCGATGCTCGGAAAGCTGCGGCGCAGCTCGCGGTCGATCTCGAAGAGATTATTCTCGGCCTGTTCCACCAGGATCAGCCGCTGCGGTGCGAAACGCGCGATCTGGCGGCACATCTCCGCGCCGATGCTGCCGCCCGCGCCGGTCACCAGGATGCGCTTGCCGCGCAACTGCCCTCCAATGGCATCGGTATCGAGCTGCACGGGATCACGGCCCAGCAGGTCTTCGATATCCACGTCGCGAATCTGACTGAACTGGGCGCGCCCCTCGATCACGTCGCTGATGGCGGGAATGGTGCGGAAGCGCAGGCTGGTGCCCTCGCAACGATCGATCAAAGCCCGGATATCGCGCGAGCGGGCGGAGGGCAGGGCGATCAGCACCTCCTCGACGCCAAGCCGCTCGCAGATGGGGCGGATGTGGTCCGTGCGGCCCAACACGTCGACGCCGTGGATGGTGCCGGCGCTGCGCGGCTTGGTATCATCGAGGAACCCCACCACGTCGTAGCGTGCGTTAGGCATGCGGCGGATTTCGCGCAGCAAGGCCTCGCCGGAGTCACCCGCGCCCACGATCAACGCGCGCGTCACGGTCTGTCCGACATTGGCCCGGATTTCCTCGTAATAGAAGCGCACCAGCACGCGCGCGATGGTGACGAACCCGATGGTGCAGGCCAGATCGAGCACGAAGACCGACTGCCGGAAATCGGCGAACTCCAGGCGCCGCAGCCACAAGGCAACGGCCCAGCAGATCGCGACGATGAGCGCGGAACTGATCTGTGCGGCTACCGCAATTCCGAAAAGATCGCGCAGGCTGACGTAGCGCCACGAGCCGCGGTACTGCCGCACCCACCAGAAGACCAGCAGCTTGATCGGCAGGCAGATGGCCAATAAGGGAACGAAGTATCCGAACCATTCAAAGAAATTGTGGAAGTTGTAGGCCAGCGCGAAGGCCGTCAGCAAGCTGCCGGCGAAGAGCAGGGTGTGCAACGACACCACGATGAGCGTGCGGAACCTCAGGAGCAGCGGAATCCGCTCGGGCGAGTGGGGCGGCGCATTGAGTGAGCGGGTGTCGTTCACAGCGTCATCGATTCTGGTCGGCCCTGCGCGACAGCGCGGATGCCGCGGCTCACGGAACGGTGCCCGGCGTGGCCGATGCGGCCGGGTCATCGGGCGAGCGCATCAACCGCACCAGCACGGTCATGGAAGAATCCGGCCACGTCCGGGCCAGGTCGGCCGCCACGCTCTGGGCTTCCGCCCGGCGGTCCAGGTGCCAGAGAATGAATGCGTAGACGGCCTTGGCGTCCGGCGACACGGTCATGCGATCGGACCATTGTTTGACGATATCGACCAGATCCGGTGTCGAGGAAAGATGCGCTTGCAGCTTGAAATCCGCGGCAAAAGGGTTCTGTTGAAGCTCGAGGATGTCGTAATTGACGATGCGCTCCATGATCCGGGCGGCATAAGCAAAGCCATTGTCGGCGAGCGCGCAGCACAGCCGTCCAACGCGGGCTTCGGTGCGGGTGCGGTCCAGGCCCTCGGCCGCCTCGAAGGCTCGTGCGCCGCGTGCGAAGCGGCTGCCGGGCTGGTCATACTTCACGTCCGAGAACTGGTACCAGCCCTCCTCCAATTGCGTTTTCAACGCGCTGCGGACCTGGTTTTCCATGGCAACCGTT
>DASXUA010000423.1:0-4508 GCA_036505095.1 Phycisphaerae bacterium | reverse complement strand
AACGACGCCACATCCACGCCTGTGAGCGTAATCGACAATTCCGGAGGCCGCGTTTTCGCCAAATCGATGCGCGCCGAACCGGAACTGCTGCCGCCCAGCAGGTCGGCCTCGTACCTTAGGTCAAGCGCAGCATCCTGAATGCTGGCGTGGATGCTCATGTGCCGCGTGTCGAAGCGCGAATCCCCCAGCACAAGCTGCGCGTCACCCAGTTCCGCCTCGATTCGGAAAGGGCCGCGGGCGAGGTCGGACGGCGGCGCGGTGCCCTCGACGTGGGCGGTAAGCTTGCCGCGCGCCGGTCGCGGCTGGATTTGAGCCAGCGCCTCCGGGGGCAGCATGCGCAACCAGCGCTCGACGTCGTCCGTGTGAACATCGAGCGCGAACTGAACCGGGCGATCTCCGGCAAGATTCGCGCTGATGTGACCTGACGCATGTGTGTCCGCCACGACGGATCCTCGATCCGAAAGATCGGCTTGATAGTTTGCGTCGAGTTCGTTTTCAGCCAGGCGTGCGTCGACGCCGGCATGCCGCACGTCGAGCTGCTGGCCGGCATAGGCGAAGCTGCCATCGGACAGATCGGCTTTGAGCTGGGCGGAAGTGCCGGTCCACTCCGGAAATTTCGTGGTGCCGGTGAGCGCGATGGCCAACGCGCCGCGCACCTGGTGCCGTGCGAGGGCGGACTGCACGTTGGGTGGGAATATCCCGTAGCGTTTCTCGTCGAGCGCGGCGTCAAGTTTGAACTCTTGGAGATCCAGGCGACCGTCGTCCACGTTGATGCGGCCATTGATGTCCGCGTCGAAGAGTTGCTTCCGGCTCAGTTTGGCGGCGATGCGATACCATCCGGGTTCGCCCTCCGCGGGCGGCGTATCCAGCCGCAGATCGATGCCGGGCAGCGTCATGGCCTCGCCCGTGCCCGGATCGTACACGACTTCGCCGCCGTCGATCGTGAAGTTGCGCATCTGCAGGGCATCGCTGAAGCGCCAGCCGGGCGGAACTGCTTCAGGCTCGTGCAACGCCTTCGGCCGGACAAAGTTGCTCCAGCCGACCAGTCCACCGTCGCGGCGGCTGACGAACTGCAAGCGCGGTTTGTTCAACTCGATGCGCTGGATCACGACGGGCTCGTCTCTGCGCGGCACCTGCGCGAGTTCCAGCAGCAGCCGCTCTATCTGCAAGAGGGGCACATCGTCGCTGACGAGGCGCACATCCTTCACCAGCACGGTCCGGGGGCGGCGATAATCGAGGGCGCCGAGGGAGATCGCGGGCGTGATGTGATGCTCGAGCACCTCAACCAGATAGCGGCCGATCCAGTTTTCCAATTCGGTGTCCCCCGGCCGGCCGATCCACAACCACAGGCCGGCGGCGGCGATGATGAACAGTATGAGCACGCCACCCGTGGCGATGAGGATGCGATGTTTTCTCTTCAGCGTCATGGTTTGGATGCAAGTCGCGCGCGTCCCGCCCAGTACACCGCACGACGCGTGCCAGAGGCGGCCTCGACGGTCACAACGCGTTCACCTGGCTTTCGGATGCGCTGACGCGCGGGGGTGCAGGGCGGCGAACTTGCCGATATGATCGCGGCGTGCAAGCGCCCGATGCCATCCATCTCGATACGCGCGACGGCTACGACCGGTGGTCCGAGATCTATGATGTCGAGGACAATCCGCTGGTCATGCTGGAAGAGCCGCACGTGCGGGCTCTGCTGGGCGCTCTCGCCGGACAAGCGATCGCCGACGTGGGCTGCGGGACCGGTCGGCACAGCGCCTGGCTCGCACGGGCTGGCGCGCAGGTGACCGGCTTTGATTTTTCCGAGGGCATGCTGCGCGTTGCCCGTGGGAAGCCGGGAGCGGAAGGCATCCGGTTCGTGCGACATGACGTGATGCGGCCACTGCCCGCGCCCGATGCGGCATTTGATCAGGTGCTTTCGTGCCTGGTCATCGATCACATCCCGAACCTGGCGGAGTTCTTTGGTGAGTTGGCGCGCATTTGCCGGCCCCAGGGGCGGATCACGTTGTCGGTCGTGCATCCGGCCATGAGCCTCAAGGGCGTGCGGGCGCGTTTCTACGATCCGCGCACGCAGCAGGCCGTCTATCCCGCCAGTTGCGCGCACCAGATCAGCGACTATATCATGGCGGCCGTGCGGGCGCGGTTGCCCATCGTGTACATGAGCGAGCATGTGATGGATGAGCAGAGCGCTGTCGGCTCGCCGCGCGCGCAGAAGTACATCGGCTGGCCGGTGCTGCTGATGATGCAGTTGGCTCCGCGCTGATGAGGCGCCGGGTGGCATGGCTTCACGGCTTCAGCCGGGTAGCCATGCCGTGACGCAGACATGCTTACCCGCGCAGTTTACCCGCCGTGGCGGGCGTGAAAGCATGCCACACTGAACCCTGAACCCCGAACCCTGAACCCTGGATCATGCCACAACAAAGCATCGGACTAATCGGAACCGGCATCATGGGTGAGCCGATGGGGCGCAACCTGCTGAAGGCCGGGCACCCCCTGATCGTGCACACCCGCACTCGGGCGCGCGCCACGCGACTGCTGGAGGCGGGCGCCGCCTGGGCGGATTCGCCGGCGGCGCTGGCGGCGCAGGTCGAGGTCGTGATCTCGATCGTGCCGGACTCACCGGATGTCGAGCGGGTGTACCTGGGAGAGGACGGTGTCTGCCGCACATTGCAGCGCGGGCGGCTGGTCATCGACATGTCGACCGTCTCGCCGCTGACGGCGCAGCGGGTAGCGGAAGAAGTGGGGCGGCGCGGATCGATGTTTCTGGATGCGCCCGTGTCCGGCGGCAAGACGGGGGCCGAGGGCGGGACGCTGTCGATCATGGTCGGCGGCGAGCCGGCGGCGCTGGAGCGCGCCCGGCGGCTTTTCGCCGTGCTGGGCCGACGCATCGTGCATTGCGGGCCCGTCGGACACGGGCAATTGACGAAGCTGTGCAATCAGGTCATTTGCGGGCTGAACCTGCTGGCGGTGGGGGAGGCGCTGGTGTTCGCGAAGCGCTGCGGGCTGGATCCGCAGAAGATGCTCGAAGCGGTTTCGGCCGGCGCGGCCGGCTCGTGGGCGGTCGACAATCTGGGCACGCGCATGCAGGCGCGCGATTTTGCGCCGATGTTCATGATCGACTTGCAGCAGAAGGACCTGCGGCTGGCACTGGACGCGGCGCGCGACCAGCGCGTGCCGCTGCCTGGAACGGCGCTGGTGCACCAGTTGCTCGCCGCTAATCAGGCTGCCGGAGAAGGGCGCGACGGAACGCAGGCGCTGCTGAAGACGCTGGAGCGGCTCGCACATTTCGAGACCTAGCAGTTTTCAGTTTTCAGTTTTTCAGTTTTCAGGACTGCGCGCGGCAAAACCCTAACCACGCGGGGCTGTCCCATAAAGCCTGTGAACGGCGCGCACCTGTCGAATTCAGATTCCACGTTTGCCGCGCGCCGCGTTGTTTCGTAGTTTCCCTGTGTCGAGTTGGATGTGCCGCGGAGTGACGACGCGGACATCTTATCCTTGACTCTTCCCGGCACAGGCCGGTGACGTAAGGGGTTCGCAGCTTTTCTTAAGTGTGTGGAACCGGTTCGCAAACCGAGCCGGATTTTGTGTACTCGGAGCCCGCAGGAGGTTCGAGTTGAGTGTCATTGTGCGTCTACCCGGTAGCAGCCGGTCGACGCCAATCCAGATCCGCCCGCGGCGGTCTGGGAAAGGAGTGCATGCACGTGAACACGATTCTGAATCGGGCGAAGAACTTCCTGAAGTCCGAGGACGGCCCGACCGCGACGGAATACGCGGTCATGCTGGCCCTGATTATTGTGGTCGCGCTGGCGGCCATTCAGGGCTTGGGCACCACGGTGAGCGGCATCTTCAGTGATGTCGACACCTCGCTGCAGGGCATCTAGTCGCGCAACGCCGCCGGGTGCTTCCCGGCGGTACCGCGCGAGAACGGAATCGGCCGGTCGGGGCTCGCCCACATGGGCGAGCCCCGCCGCCGTCCGCGTGCGGAGTTTTCAGTGTTCAGTTTTCAGTGTTCAGGAAGTTCGTCAGTCACGGACCCTCAACTCTGAGAACTGGATTCTGAAAAACTGAAAACTGAACACTTTCTTGGGGGACTCGATGGATCCGTTCTGGATGACGACGTGTGCGATTCTGGTGCCGGGCGTGCTGCTGGCATCCTGGATCGATTATTCACGGCGCCGCGTGCCGAACTGGCTGAACGCGGCGTTGATTGTGGCCGGCTTTCTGGTGCAGGCGGCGTTCCGCGGTGCGCCCGGAATGATTCAGGGTCTGCTCGGTCTATTGGTGGGATTCGGACTGCTGATCGTGCCCTGGCTCATGCACGGGATGGGCGCGGGCGACGTGAAGCTGATGGCGGCCATCGGCGTATGGTTCGGACCCTGGATGACGTTCGTGTCGTTCGCGGCGGGTGCGATGATCGGCGGCGTGATGGCGGTCGTGATGATTCTGTGGTCGGGCCGGCTGCGCACCGCTTATGCCAACTTCGGAACGATTCTGGTCAAGTGCCGCAG
>DASXUA010000422.1:0-8945 GCA_036505095.1 Phycisphaerae bacterium | reverse complement strand
TTGACGCGCGGGATCACATCTTCGAGCTTTTCGCCCGTGGCGGTCTCGTAGACATAGACGGTTCCGCTTTCGCTGCCGCCCTCGGAGAGCGACACGGCCACCAGCTTGCCGTCGATTGAGGGCACGAAGAAATCGATTGCGGTCGTGCCTTTCTCGTCGAGTCGGTTGGGATCAACAATCACGTGCTCCGACCCCGGTTCGTCGGCTGATTTCAGGGTGATGAGGAACGGCTGCTGCTTGGGCGGCTGCTGCTTGAGCGCGAACAACCGGCCCTTCCGCCAGCGCAGGGCGCTGTAATCCACGGAGTCGGCGCGCATCAACTCCGTCACGCGCTTGCGAATCGCGTCCGCAGAGGGAAGCTGGTCGAGCACTTGGCGGGCGTAACGATTCTGGGCGTCGCTCCACGCGCGTACCTCAGCATCGTTCCAGTCTTCCAGCCAGCGGTAATCGTCCGTAACGCGCACGCCGTGGTATTCGTCCGGGACGGGCCGCACTGTGGTTGCCGGATAGGGTTTCGCCCCCGGTTCGGGATCACCTGCAAAGCAAAGGCGCGCAGCGATGCACGCGGCGCCGGCGAGGATGGCCGACATGACGAGCGCGCGAAGATGAGCCATGACGATCTCCTGGGTGCGACTCTACAGGTTCGGATTGGCAGCGCCAAGTTCGCACACTACGCTGGGTGCCCTGGCGAATTTGACCGTGTCACCGGTGGAGCATGAATGCATCGTCTGATGGGAGCGCTGCTGGTCGTCGTGTCGGCCGTTGCCTTCGGGTTGATGCCACTGTTTGCGCACTGGGCGCTGGACTCCGGGACGAGCGTCCCGATGCTCATGTTCCTGCGTTTCGCCCTGGCGGCACCACTGATGATGCTGGTGATGGTTAGCCGGCGTCGCGGCGCGCCGGGATGGCCGCGTGGCCCGGTTTTGATCGGTCTGGCTCTAATGGGCGCCATCGGCTACGTGGGCGAATCGCTCTGTTACTTCACAGCCCTGAATTACGCCCCAGCCGGGCTGGTCGCCTTGCTCCTCTATGTCTATC
Source organism: Phycisphaerae bacterium (assembly GCA_036505095.1). GTDB lineage: Bacteria > Planctomycetota > Phycisphaerae > UBA1845 > UBA1845 > DASXUA01. The sequence goes on along the minus strand of DASXUA010000422.1, from coordinate 7,907 downwards.
CGGTCATCGTGACCGTTCTGGCGCGAGTGATTTTCGGCGAGCGTCTCACGCCGCTCCGCATGTTGGCGCTCGCGGTTGCGTTGGCTGGCACAGCGCTCACCATCGGGCCCATCCCGGCGCGCCGGGATGGCAGCCTGACGGGCATCGTGCTGAGCCTGAGCACGGCCGTGATCTACGCCGGCTACATTCTGGCGGGGACGCGGTTAACCCGCGGCGTCGGCCCGCTGCCGGCGGCCACCGTCGTCGTCACCGCGGCCGCGATCGTCTATGGCGTTATGGTATTGATCGAGCGACCGACTTTGCCTCCCACATCGCGGGCTTGGTTAGGCGCGATGTCCCTGGCGCTCGTTTCGACAGTCATCGGCATCACGGCCTTCCTGGCCGGTCTGCAGCGTATCGGGCCCGTGCAGGCCGCGACCCTGTCCACCATCGAGCCGCTGGTATCAGTCGCGGTCGGTGCGGCATTTCTGCGTGAGCACGTCTGGCCTATTCAGGGGCTCGGCGGCGCCCTGATACTGACCGCGGCCGTGATGACCGCACGTGCCGGCCGTCAACGTCGGCGCAGCGCGGACGGCGCCAGCGCGCCAGACGATCGACAGATAACCCCAGGCGCCACACGATAATGCAGGCCTGATTCACGAGCGTAGTGCGGATGATTCCGTTGGCCAGCCAGCGCCGCGCGGATGTCCGCACCGGCGAAGAAAGAACTGCCACGCGCCCCAGTCGCCGCGCCCGGCGAACGAAATCGAGATCCTCCATGAGCGGCAGTTCGCAAAAGCCGCGCAGCGCCCGGAACGTCTCCGCCCGTACGGACAGCGCCTGATCGCCATATGGCCATCCGAGCCAGCGCGCCCGAAAGTTGGCCAGGGCCTCGATCACGTGCAGGCGCCCATTGGCAGGCTCAATCCGCAGCGGAAAGGCCACCAACGAAACTCTCGGCGCTGACAACTCTGTCAGAAGGTCGTCAGCATAGTTTTCCGGAAGCGTCGTGTCCGCGTGCAGGAACAACAGCACGTCACCGCGCGCGGCGCGCGCCGCGCAGTTCATCTGCCGCCCGCGGCCGGGCCCGCAGCGGATCACGGTGGCGCCTGCCGTCCGTGCGGTCTCACCGGTCCGGTCATGGCCGGCGTCCGCCACGATGACCTCTACGCCAGCCGCCGTCGCGGCGCTCGCGATCGCTCGTGCGACACACTCTTCCTCATTGAGGGTCGGAATGATGACGGAGATGCGCGGAGCGCGCGCGTCCGGAAGGTAGCGCCCCCGGTGCCGCTGCCAGTGCGGCAAGTCCGCCGGTTCGTCAACGTCGTCCAGCACGGGCAGCAGGTGCACCACCAGCCCCATCTGTTGTGCGTATGTGCGCGTCTGCTCGCAGACATGTTCGGTGCCCCACGCGATGTCTTGGAACAGCTCGGGCCTGGGTTGGGTCAGACCGATCAGGTAATAACCGCCGTCGCGCGCCGGTCCGAGCACAAGATCATGCGTACGCAGCGCCGCAAAGGCCTGCTCCAGCAGCACCGGCTCCAAGGCGGGGCAGTCGCTGCCGATGGCGATGACCGAGCGCGCCCCGCGCGCAAACGATTCCGCAAACGCGGATTGTAGCCGTGTTCCCAGATCGCCCGCGGGCTGCCGGCGATAAACGCGCTGCGGGCCGAATGCAGCCCGCATGAGCGCGGCGGAGCCGTCCTCATAGCGCACCTCGACGGAGGGGACACCATCGCGCCCTCTGGCGCGCTGGAACTGATCTGCAATCGCTAGGGTGTGCAACGTCATGCCGCGCTGCAACAAAGCCGCGCCCTCGTTGCCGAGCGCGGGAATCAGCCGCGTCTTCGTCCGTCCCGGCACCGGGAACCGGGTAAAAACCATCAGGTGTTCCGGCCTTGGCGCCATCGGCTTAGCGCCTCCACGCCAGAATCGCACTCAAGATTCGTTTCACCAACGGCGTCAGAGCGGTGCGGGCTTGCGCATCGCCAGCTTTTCGGAAAACCTCCGCTTGCGTCGGATAGGGATGAATGGTGCGCGACAGCGTGCGCAATCCACCGCCGGCTTCCATCACGGCCGATACTTCGGAAATCGTCTCGCCAGCATGCCGCGCGACAAGTGTCGCGCCCACGATGCGGTCGCTGCCCTCGCGCACCAGGACCTTCAGGAGGCCGTCCTCCTCGCCGTCCAGGATTGCACGATCCACCTCACTCAGTGCGATCCGATACTCGTCCGTCTGAAGGCCGCGTTCCTGTGCTTGACGCGCATACAGGCCTACGTGCGCGATCTCCGGATCGGTATACGTGCACCATGGCAGCGTCAATGCACTGGCCTTGGCGCGTCCGAAGAAAAGGGCGTTCCGTAACGCCATACGCGCATGGGCATCGGAAAGGTGCGTGAACTTGTATTTCGAGCAGATGTCGCCGACGGCGTAGATGCGCCGGTTGCTCGTCTGCAGATAATCGTTGACCTTCACGCCATTCTTGTCGAACTCGACGCCCGCCGCCTGCAGGCCGAGATTCTCGACGTTGGGCCTGCGGCCGACGCCGATCAGAATCTCGTCCACGATCAGGTCGTAGTGTTCACCGTGCGAGTCCACCATCAGGCGTTTGCCGTCGGGTTGCCTGGCCGCGGTGAGTTGCTTGCCGCAGCATAGCAGCTTGATGCCGTCGCGTTCAAGGCCGCGCTGGACAGCGGCGCTGGCATCGGGATCCTCGTTCGGCATGATGCCGTGCAAGGCCTCGATCAGATGGACCTGGCTGCCGAAGCGGGCGAAGGCCTGGGCCAGTTCACATCCCAGCGGACCGGCGCCGATCACGGCCAAGCGGCCCGGAAGTCCCGTGAGCCAGAAAACCGTTTCATTCGTCAGATACCCGGTCGCTTCCAATCCGGGTGCCAGTGGCGCCGCGGCTCGCGCGCCCGTAGCAATGATGGCGCGACTGAAACGCAGCGTGTTTCCGGCAACCTCGACCGCATCGGAATCAACGAAGCGGCCCGCCCCCAGGAACACATCCACCCCGGCGTCACGAAGTCTGTTGGCGCCGTCGTTGGTACTGAGCTTCGCGCGCAAGCGGCGCATGCGTTCCATGACCGCTGCGAAATCGACGCGCACGCCTTCCGGCACATGCACTCCGAACTGGCCGGCGTCGCGCACGTCCGCGAATGCGCGCCCGCAGCGCAGCAGGGCCTTGGACGGCACGCAGCCGACGTTCAGACAGTCGCCGCCGAGCAGGTGCTTCTCGATAAGCGCCACCCTAGCTCCCAGCGCCGCAGCTCCTATCGCACTGACCAATCCGCCGGCACCGGCGCCGATCACGACTAGGTTGTAGCGCGGCGCGGGCTTAGGGTTCACCCAATCTGGCGGATGCACGTTCGCCAGCAGCGCGCGATTGTGCTCGTCCAGCGGGTGCATTTCGAGAACGAGCGACATTCGAGCCGACTGGTGTGCCTCGTTCAGATTTGACATGTGTGCTGCCCGCTGCCGATCTCGACGGATTCCGCTTGCTGCCGGTGATCACGCGACGCGCCGGCCAATCGCCTTCCGCGCCAGATACGTGACATAGACGGTCACGACGAAGGTAGCGATCAATCCCACGATCAAAAGTGCCCACTCGCCCGGCGTGCGCTGGACGCCGAGCATGCTGGTTCGGCCCACATAACCGAGATAGACGTACATGAACGTGCCCGGCAGCATGGCCAGCCAACTCGCCAGGACATAGGGCCAGAAGCGGATCGCGGTGAGTCCATAAAGGTAGTTGCCGATGCTGTACGGGATCGCGGGCGACAGCCGCAGCAGGGCGATGATCTTCCAGCCCTCGTCGCCGATCGCCTGGTCGATGGCCGCGAATTTGGGGTAACGGCGTGTCTGCCGCTCAAGGGCCCCGCGGGCGAGGTACCGCGCGATGAGGAACGCGCTGGCCGCCGCGACCGTCGAGGCGATCGACACCGTCACCGTCCCGATCAGCAGCCCAAAGATCGCGCCGGCAGCCAGCGTCAGCGCGGAACCCGGCACGAGCAGAAGCGCCGCGGCGACATAAATGAGGCCGAAGACAATCGGCGCCCAGATGCCCAACCGGCCGATCCAATCCGTCAGCCATCGAGACCCGGTCTCCACGGGCAGCACACGCGCGATCAGAACGATCCCGGCCACGATGATGCCCCAGCAGAGCCACTTAAGTTTTGGCAACGATGTCACTCCGCAAGACGGCTCCGATCCGATTCCAACAAGGGATCTCTTTGCGGCCGGGTGCCATCCGGCCGGTGCCAGTAATCGCGTTGTCTGCGAAAAGGCAGCGAGAGAATGTGCCAAAGCTGGTTGTCGTCCGGGGCCGAGTACCCCGCGACGCCGATTTCGATTTGCGCCTGCGGAATGTTGAGCCCCAGCGTGCGATGCACCTTGTCCCACCAGCAGAACACCACACCGTAATTGGAATTCGTTTCGCGCCGCACCTGCGAATGATGGATGCCATGCATGCGCGGCGTGACCAGGAACGCATTGAGCAGGCGTTCGAAACGAATCGGCAGCCGCACATTGCTGTGGTGAAAGAGCGTGTTTGCCTGGAAAACCAGCTCGTAAGCCGCGAACGTCGTGAACGGTATGCCCAGCAGGCTGACCTGCGCGATGCGGAACAACGTCGATAGCAGGACCTCGCCGAAGTGAAACCGGAAGCCGGTTGAGACATCCAGGTCCGGATCAATGTGATGAACGTTGTGGAAGCGCCACAGCACGGGAACCTGGTGATTCAGGACGTGCCAGTAGTAAAAACTCAGATCGAGCAGCATGAAACCGACGATGGCCTGCGCCCAGGCGGGGACGGGGAGTACGTGAAGCAACCCAAATGGTTTTTCCCCGGCCCAGTGCAGCGCGCCCAGGGTCGCCGGCTTGACGACCGCCATCGCCGTCAGGAACGCCAGACCTGAAAATACCAGGTTGACGGCCAGCCGTGCCAGCAGCGCTACCCGCGCTTTGCGAAGCGGAAAGTACCTCTCGACGGCAAACAGCGCCGCAAAGAGACCGACCACCACGACTGGAAGATATCGTAACCCCCGAACCGCCTCCGACCCGGTCATCGCCACCTCCGTCATGTCAGAGCGCCCCCGCAGGATGAGCCGCAACCCGCCGTGCAGCCGAAGCAGTGTTCGCCGGTGACGATCCGTCGCGCCGCCAAATCGCCCGGCTCAAAGTCCCGGATATGTGTGCTGGTCCCCTCGACCGGCAAGGCCAGGGCAAAGTTGAAATCGCAGTCGTACAGTGTTCCGTCCCAGCCAACGTGCAACTGGTGTCGGCACATCAGCCCCGCGAGCGTGGCGGGATTGAACGCGTCCCTCAGCAGTTTCTGGTAACGCTCGGCCGCGCCCTGGCGGCGCAGGTCATGCAGGAAGCGCCCGATCGCCATATTGGTGATCGTCAGCAGCCGCGTGAAGCGGAGGCCGAAGCGCTGGTCCAGCTCGCGGCGATAGTCGGCTTCGAGCCGCGCCTGCGCCGGCGGAAGCACCGGCCCGAGCGGGTTATAGACCAGGTCCAGCGGCAGTTGGACCTCGATGCCATAGCCCACCCCGTTCAAGACCCGGATCGCCTCGATGCTCTCTTCGTAAACCCGCGCGCCGCGCTGGCGATTGACGTTCTCCGGCAGATAGCAGGGGAGCGAGGCGATCAGATGAGCATGCTGCGCGCGGAAGAACTCCGGCAGGTCGCGATAGCCCTCGTCGAGCAGGATGGTGAGATCGGTGCGGACGATCACCTCAAACTCTTCGGAGCGCGCGAGCGCCACGAACCGACGGAAATGCGGATGCATGGCCGGCTCGCCGCCGGTGATATCGATCGTCCTGGCTTCGCAGCGTCGCGCCGCCGCCAGCACCAGTTCCATTGTCTCCCAGTCCATCTGTTCGGTGCGCTTGGGCGAGGCCTCGACGTGGCAATGGCGGCAGGCCAGGTTGCAGGCCAGCCCGATATTCACCTGGATGGTCTCGATGGAAAGCGCCTGCAGCGGCGCTCTGGTCGCCTGGATGACACGCTGGTCAAATGCGTGGGAGCCGCTGATCGTCAGCGACACCATCGCGTTCGAGGTCATGCGATCAGCCTCCTGCGCGCATCGTCAGCCAAAACGGCGCCGCGCCGTTGACGGCGCCGCACCGGAAGCATCGTCACCCGCGTCAGCAGCATACCCATAACCGCCAGCCCGCGCCAGCTTCCAGCGCGGCGCCACAAGCAACGATGGCAGCTTGACGGCCCGATGAGTTTGGAGAATGATGAGATTCCGGGCCGTCCGACGGAATTCACGTACTGAGCCCGGTGACCTGCCGCGTCGGCATGTCGCGGGCATGCGCCGGTCCCGCAAGAACGGAGTTTGCCAGATGAGTAAGTTTCAGAGAATTACGGTTATCGTGATTGCGGCTGCCGGTTTTTCGCTCTCTGCGATTGGCTGTAAGGGCGGCGGCAAGGCCCAATCCTCGGATGATCAAAGGTTGGAGCACCCTCGCGGCGAGCACCCGAAGGGTGAGCACCCCAAAGGCGAGCATCCCAAAGGCGAGCACCCCACGGGCGAGCACCCCAAGTAACTATTACCTTGGCGAGGTAGAGCTTGTTCCTTCCGTCGCGTTAGACGTGGAGGCGTAGATCATGCGCGGTCGAAGCTGGTTCAGGTGTCCCTTGGCGACGGCTCTGGCAGGTGTCGTCGCGCTGCTTGCGGGTTGCCAGACGACGGGGCGCCGCTGGGAGGTGGAGCCTGAGCCGGTTCCCGACGTGGTCACCGCGGATATCCAAGCCGGTATCGAGAAACACATCGAAGAGCAGACGGACCTTGGCGGCGGGTACTTCACGCTCCCGTATGAAGGCCAGGCACTGCGGCTTAAGCTCGTGCGCGTGCACACGGAGTATCTGGCCAACCTCGGTCCGCGCCAGCACTTCGCGTGCGTTGATCTGGCGAACACGGATGGCAACGTCTACGACGTGGACTTTTTCCTCGAGGGCGACCCGGGCTCGATGCGCGTCACGCAGACGCTCGTGCACAAGCGCAACGGGCGGCCGTTCTACGTGTGGGAGCAGAACCCGGATGGCACCTGGGCGCGCGCCCCGGTCTCAACGGCCTCCAGCGCCTTGCTCGGTGTCGTGGAAGGCTTCGACTCGTTCGAGTTCGTCTACCAATTGTCCATGCCGCAGCTCGGCGATGCCGGCCGCATGTGGATTCCGCTACCCAGCAACGATCAGTTCCAGACGATTGAAATGCTGTCGATCCGTACGCCAGGCCGCCGGGAGATCTTGACCGATCGCCGCTACGGCAACAAGGTGCTCTGCCTCACCCTCACCCCGCAGGACAGCGGAAAGCCGCTGGCACTGCGGTTTCATGTCGAGCGCCGGGAAAAGGCGGCCTACCGCGATCCGGCCTCGCGCCCGGAGGACTTCCTCGCGCCCGAGCGGCTCGTGCCTAACAATCCCGAGTTCGGCGCGATTGCGTCGGAGGTGTTGGCCGGCAAGAACGGAGAACTACTTCAAGCTCGGGCGCTCTATGACCATACTATCGATCGCATGCGCTACATGAGGTACGGATCAGGTTGGGGCAAGGGCGACGCGGTCTACGCCTGCGAGTCCCGCACCGGCAATTGCACCGATTTCCACGCCTATTTCATCGGGTTATGCCGTGCTGCGGGCATTCCGGCGCGTTTCGCCATCGGCGCGGCCATTCCTTCGGAGCGCGACGAGGGCGGCATCGACGGATATCACTGCTGGGCCGAGTTTTATGCCGAAGGCAAGTGGTGGCCGGTTGATGTCAGCGAGGCCAACAAATACTCGGGCCTCTCGACGTACTACTTCGGACACCATCCGGCCAACCGAATCGAATTGAGTCGCGGTCGAGACTTGATCGTCGAGCCGGGTCCGGCGTCGGGAGCGATCAACTTCCTGGCAGATCCGGTTCTGGAAATAGCGGGCA
>DASXUA010000421.1:0-3615 GCA_036505095.1 Phycisphaerae bacterium | reverse complement strand
CGAAGCCGGCAGCGGATCGCCGCCGGGGTGCCATATGGAAGCGAGGATCAAGTCATGAACCCTCATTCACTGAAGGATCTGTACGATCGGCAATTGGATGACCTTTACGATGCGGAACAGCGCAGCGTCAAGGCGCTTCCTGCGATGGAGCGTTCGGCGGGATCGGCTGAGCTGATCGCCGCCTTCCGCGGGCAGCAGGCCCGCGCCCGAGAACACCTGCTGCGCCTGGCGAGTCTCTTTCGAAGCGCCGGCCGCGTCCCCGGGCGACGTGCTTCGCGCGGGATCAAGAGTTTGCTGCGGGACTGCCAGGACGGGTGCAAGCTGGACGAACCCGCAGTGCGCGATGTGCGGCTCATCGCACTGGCCCAGCATCTGCATCACGACGAGATCGCCAGCTACGGCTGTGCGCGTTCGTGGGCGAAGCTGCTCGGCAATGACTTCGCGGCTGACGTCCTGCAGCGGAATCTGAACGATGAGAAGCAGATCGACACAGAGCTGAGCCGCATCGCCGGGCGGGTTAACCGGAGCGCAGCCCGCTGAGTATTAACGTGCGGCTCTGCGGGAGCCTCACCCTCTCGTGATAGGCGCCGCGCGGCGGGATGCGCCCCGGCGCACGACTTTTCTCCTACTCGCGTTGCTTGAGCGGCTGAAGGTCATGGATGCCCTTGGCGCGCATCTTATCGTAGTCGAACTTTTCGAGGCCAGCCTTGGCACCGGTACTGCTTTCGTTATGGCAGCCGGTGCACATGTTCTCACCAGGCTTGATTAGGCCGACAGCGTACAGCTCCTCGACTTTGTATTTCCGACCGCTTTCCGCGACCTCTTTGAAAATCTTGACGTATTCGCTGCCCGCACCGTGGCAGCACTCGCAACCGACGTTCTCGCGGCTCTTGGCCTGGTTAACGGCCTTCTTGTCACTGGGATCGGAAACGGCATAGCCCCCCGACTTGCCGAAGCCGACCGTATGGCACGCCAGACAGACCGCGTCCTGGCGGTAATCCTTGTCCGGATCGAGACCGGCCTTCACGCGGATCTCTTTGCCGGCGCCCGGTGCCAGCGTTTCAAACGCTTTGGCCATCTGGGTCTTTTCCCACGACTTGTGTTCGGCATCGTGGCACATGCGGCAGGTCTTGGTTCCGACGTATTCAGGGTTTTTCCCGGCCGCGGCCACCTGCGCGGGGGAGGCTCCAGTCGGCTTGTCCCCCGACGCCTGCCCATCGGCCAGCGCGCGCTCAGCCCAGCTCGCTATGCCCCAGGCACCTGCAAAAACCGCGCAGGCCGAAATCACCAGACCGTGCCGCCATCGTTTTGCTTTACTGTCCAAGGCGAACGTCTCCATTATGCGAACAGCGACTCCTGCTCCGACGCGAGGGTGAGTCCGATCTAGCTGATGCAATTACCTTGCCAGAAACCACCCCCTCTGGCAAAGCGCCCATAAGGATTTCGGGCCTCAAGCGCTGTGGAATTTGACACAGATGCTTGTGAGATTTCACACAGCGGAGCTGCTCGTCGCCCGCCGCGGCGGGATCAAGATCAGAAGTTATTGGACGGCGCCTGCGCCAGCAGCGTGTCCCCGCATTTCTGCTCCGCGCGCGCAACATCCGTGTTGACAGGGATTAACGAGAGCGCGGCTTCTGCGGTTCGGGCTGAAACGCAGCGCCCCCGGAGGCGCGTACGGTTGGGAACACGTACGGTCTGCGAATTGCCTTAAGCGTCATGCGCTCGGAGGGTCGTGAAAGGCACGACCGCTTGTCGAGGTTTACTGCCCAGGAGAAGTCTATGAAGCGCCTTAGACGTAGCGAATGGTTCATCGCGGCGCCCGCCGGGTTGCTGGCGACCGTGCTGTTATGGGGGCCGGGATGCGGCTCGGTCCCGATTGAAGATGGCAGCGCGAACGCAGTGGCGAACGCCAACATCAGCCCCAATGCCAATGGAAACGCGAACATAAACCCACCGCAGATGGGCATCACCGCTCATGAGGCGCAGGACGCCATCGCGGAGAGGCTCACGACGGTGAATCGCGACTTGCCCCTGTGGAACATTCAGCCGGGCCTGGGCACGGTCATGATCGAATATGGGCGACGCTTTGCGATGTGCTATCAGGCGGCGCAGGCCGGGGACTGGGGTATGGCCTCCTACCAGCTCAAGGAGGCCAAGGAAATCCAGGAGGTGGGCGAGACCACTCGCCCGGCCCGAGCCGATCTGCTCAAGGCTTTCGAACAGAGTTTTCTCGATCCATTGGAAGCGGACATTCAGAACAAGGACCTGCCAGCTTTCAACGGGCACGCCTCGAGCGCGATCACCGGCTGCAACAACTGCCACGTCGCTACCGATCATGGGTACGTTGTGGTGCAGTTGCCGACGGCGGTCCCCCAGGACTTCCTGGCGCTGGGTCCGTCTGATCCGCTCCCGCCCGAGCAGCCGCAGACCTTCACCAGCCCGACCCCGCCTTTCGCGCCGGATCAGGGCTTGACGGCAGATCAAGTGCTGCAGCTCATCGATTTCAGCCTTGACAACGTGGACCGGAATCTCGATCTGTGGAACCTTCAGCCAGGTCTGGGAACGGTGATGATGGAGTATGGTCGGCGGTTTGCGATGATCAAGCAATGCGCCGACGGGGGCAACTGGGGGATGGCTCAGTATCAGTTGAAGGAAGCACGCGAGATTCAGGAAGTGGGCGAGACGACCCGCCCGCGGCGGGCGCCGCTGCTGACGACCTTCGAGTCATCGTTCCTTGACCCCTTGGACGCCGCGATCAACGCGCGTGACTACACCGCCTTTAACAACGCGTATGCTTCGACCATCGTCGGCTGCAATAACTGCCATCAAGGCACGGGCTTCGGCTTTGTCCGTGTCCAGACCTTCCGATCGCCACCGGAACCGATCTTGACGGAATTGGCAACAGCGCCTGTGGCCCCGAGCCCCTCGACTCCGCCCATGCCACAGACCCCGACGCTTCCAGTCAATCCGCCAACGATCGAGGATGTTAATAATCTGCTGGACCAGCGGTTCTCGACAGTTGACCGAACACTCGCTTTGTGGGACATCCAACCCGGGCTTGGGACGGTTATGATGGAATATGGCTATCGCTTCGGGTCAGCCTGGTTCGACGCCGAAGGGAACAACTGGGACATGGCCGACTACCAGATCCGGGAGGCGATCGAGATCCAAGAGGTTGGCGAGACCACGCGTCCGGCCAACCGCGAGCGTCTGACGGCTTTTGAGGATCAGTTCCTGGTGCCGCTCCAGAACGCCATCGCTGCGAGGGATAAGGCCGCCTTCGAAAGTGCTTACGGCGCCGCCGTGGTTGGGTGCAATACTTGCCATGCCAGCACGGGACATCCTTATGTAGCCGTGCAGATACCCGTTTCGCGGCCGGCGGACTATGTCCAGCCATAGGTGCCCGCGCTGGCGACGGCAAAGCAAGCGGACGATGCTGCGGAACCTGATACTTGTCGTCGGACTCAGCGTTCTAGTAATCCTCGGTCGCCTGGCGGACGCGGCGCCGACGGAAGTCACCTGCGCCACTTGTCACCACGAGCAGGCGCGCGATTTGGGTGAGTCCGTCCACGCGCGGGCCGGGTTCGGGTGTCAGCAGTGCCACGGCGGGCAGAC
>DASXUA010000420.1:0-22884 GCA_036505095.1 Phycisphaerae bacterium | reverse complement strand
CTCGGCGTCCGAATCATCCTCGCGCTGCTCAAAGGTGCGCACCAGCTCATCCGGCAAATCCTTTCGACGCCGATAGACAATCGCCTGCACCGGCACGGTGAGCGTCGACTCCTTGCGCGCCACCTCGATTTCCACATTGGCCGTCATGGCGGGCTTGACCGCGGCACTGTCGGATTCGACCAGGACCAACGTCTCGAAAGTCACCACGTCCCGTCCCGGCGGCTTGGTCCCGCTGGTCGCGACGCGCAGCACGCGCCCGGGGATCGCTTTCACCGGATCGGAGGGTAGATAGATCCGCACAAGCTGGTCGGGCTGCACCAGCGGCACGTCGGTCTCGTCCACGCGCGCCCGCACCTGCATCTGCGACAGGTCGGTGATCACCATGACGACCGTGCCCGGATTGTTCATCGTCCCGGTGACCACGACCTCGCCTTGCTTGGCGTGCAGTTGCGAGATCACGCCGTCGATGGGCGACTTGATGTGCGTTTTGGCCAGGTTCTCCCGCGCGCGCTGCAGTTGGGCGCGCGCTTCGGCCAATTCCTGGTTGTGAATCTCGACGCTGGCTTTCGCTTTGACGAACGCCGTACGGCAATCGGCCACCTCGATCGAGTTGGTTGCATCGTGCTCGGACAGATCGCGCATGCGCAGCATGTCGCGGTCGCACTTCTCCAGATCGGCCTCGGCCTGCTGAATCGCGGCGCCGAGCTTCGCCACCGCCGCTTCCCCCGACGCCACCCCCGCGCGATATTCATCGCCGTTCAGCTCGCAGAGCACGTCGCCGGCCCGCACCGCCTGCCCTTCGACTACCGGCATCGCGATGATCTTGGCCGGAATCTCCGAGCTGATTTCGACTTCCAGCACCGCTTCCACCTGGCCCGGCGCCTGCACCACGCGCGTGATCGTCTGTCGTTGCGGCCGCGCCACGGTCACGCTCAGCGGATCGGTCGGCGCCACATGCAGAAGGGCATCGATTGAGTGGCGCGTACCGATCCTGTTCAGCGCGAAGATGCCGCCCAGTACGAGCAGGATCGCCGTCAGGATTACCAGTTTTCTCGTCATCGTTCACTTCGCTCCGCCCACACCCGCGACCATGGGTACCAGCCGCGCGCCGATGGCTATGAGACAGAACATCGTGCAAGCCACCAGCGCCGCGCGCCGGCTGAGCTGGCGCGTCACGACCGCGCCGAGCGCCACGAGGACCCAGAACCAGATGCGCAGCGGATCGACGGCCGTCAGAACTGCTTTCACTCCGAATCCCTGCAGCGGTTTCGCGATCAGCAGTCCCAGCGACGTATCGACGTTCACCGTGCGATACGCCAGCATCATTCCCAGGCGCAACACTGCCGCCAGCACGTCCACCGCCGAGGCATACACGCCGATGGCAACCAGCGTGTGATACTCCGGCTTGTTGCCCGTCAAGGCCACCACCGCATAGAGCAGCGAAGCCACCACCAGCACTGACACCAGCAATTGCAGCGGCGCGGCGGCACACACCCACGCCCGCATGACCAGCTTGTTGAATACCGACGTCTTGGCGATCGCCTCGATGCGCTCGGACAGTTCGATGCGGCTGAGGCTATCGCCCTGATCCTTTTCGAGGGCCGCGATCGCCCGTTCGGTTTCGCGCTCCACCTCCAGATCGATCAGCCCCGTTCGCACAGTGGCCACACCGATCAGCGTCGCCAGCACCAGCAGGACCAGCAGCGCCCGCGCGTAGGCGGGCGTGTCTTCGACCTTCCGGAATACCGAGACCGGCTCCAGAATCACGCGCAGCAGATCGTGCGCCCGGACCCGTGGTGTTGACGAGATGAAAGCCGCGCTCTGCATGCTGCGCTTCCTGTGGCTGCATTGTAATCGCCCGAAGCCTATTTCTGCACCACTCGTCCCGAATTTGTCCCGATGACAATTTCATGCGCGATCTTACACATTCCGGCGATTCGATTGCTTCAAGCGCGCGGAGTTGCGCCGTCACGAGCCAAACTAGTGTGAAGGCGGTGAACTGGAGCTGAGACAGTTCTAGGCAACGTCATAGGCCTTCAGGAACTCGTCGCGCGGTATGCCGGCCTGCGTGCAGATCGCACGCAGGGTCGATGACTTCAAGTGCGGGTGATTCGGTAGCGTGAGTGGGGTCTGCGTTCCATCGATATTGGTTCGCAACAGCGAGATATGCTCCCGTTCCCGAACCACGACAAAGCCGAGCGATTCCAGCGCTCGAATCACTCTGGGCTTCGGGGCATCGATCGGGAACTTGGCCATTACGTGCTGACGGCGGCCTCCGCCACGAACGCTTCGAGTATCGGCGGATCAACGTCGAGGACGTCCGTACCGAAGCTCTCCACATGGAAGCGAATCGCCGACTGAACATCGGCCAAGGCATCGTCATAGGTGTCACCCTCGCCGATCACAACGCCTTTGCAGCCCAAAGGATAGGCAACATATCCATCGGGGTGCTTCTCCACGATGATCTTCACCTGTTTCATGTTTTTGCCCTCACGACAGTCCTCAGACTACTTTCGAAACTGCGTCCCCTATTATACTCACTGCATCGCCGCATGGTGAACGACCCCTCCGTCCGCCGCGACGCTCCGCCGGTCGTCAGCCATGATGCGGCCATCGCGGAACTGGACGTGGCGCGCGGCGTAGGCGGCGATGTCGGGCTCGTGCGTCACCAGCACGAGCGCGAGCTGCTCTTCGTGATTCAGGCGTTGGAAGAGGGTCATGACTTCCTGGCTGGTGTGGCTGTCGAGATTGCCGGTGGGTTCGTCGGCCAGCACGACGGCCGGACGCGCGACCAGCGCCCGCGCGATCGCCACGCGCTGCTGCTGACCGCCGGAGAGCTGATTCGGATGATGTCGCAGTCGATCGGCCAGGCCCACGCGCTCCAGCATGTCGGCCGCGCGTCGACGACGCTCGCGACGTCCCATGCCCTGATAGACCAAGGGCAGCGCGACATTATCGAGAATGTTCGTGCGTGAGAGGAGGTTGAAGCTCTGGAAAACGAACCCGATGCGGCGATTCCGCAGGGCGGCAAGCTGGATGCGCGACAGACGTTCAACGGCGCGGCCTTCGAACTCATAGCTCCCGGCGTCGAGCGTGTCGAGGCAGCCGATCAGGTGCATGAAAGTCGATTTGCCCGAACCGCTGGCGCCGGTGATGGCCACGAACTCTCCGGCTTCGATCGCCAGCGACACGCCGCGCACGGCCGGAATCTCAATCTCTTCCAGGTGATACGACTTCCACGCGTCGCGGATGTCGATCAAAGCGGCGCCCATCACACTCCCCTGGGCATGCGCTGCTGCATGGGCCGCCCGTTCCGTCGCGTCAGCTCGCGCTCGACCACCACCGGCGCGCCTTCTTGAAGCTGACCCGACTTGATCTGCGTGAAAGCGCCGTCGTTAAGACCCAACTCGACCGGCACCTCGTGCGGCTGACCGTCAACCAGCGTGAAGACCCGCGGGCGAATGGCCTGCCCCCGGGCGGGTTTGCTCCAATCGACTTCGGCCGGACTGCTCCGCGGGTCGAAGCGCAGCGCCGCGTTGGGCACCTGCAAAACGTCATCCGCCCGCGCGATTTCGAACAGAATCGTCGCGGTCATTCCGGGCCGCAGCGCCAGGTCCGGATTATCGACGTCGATCAGCGTCTTGTAGGTGACCACGTTGTCCACCACCGTCTCCGCAAACCGCACCTGCGTGACTGTGCCATGAAAACGGCGCTCGGGATAGGCATCCACGTGAAACTCGGCGGTCGTGCCTTCACGCACCCGGCCGATGTCGGTCTCGCTCACCGCGGCGTTGACGCGCATCTTTCGAAGATCGTTGGCAATCGTGAACAGCGTCGGCGCCGAAAGCGACGCGGCCACCGTCTGTCCCGCGTCCACGTCGCGCGAAATCACAATGCCGTCGATCGGCGCGCGAATGACCGTCTTTTCCAGCTCGATCACCGCCAAGCGGCTATCGGCCTCGGCCGCCTGAACCTGGGCGTGTGCGGCGTGCAGCGCCGCCAGTGTCGCGTTTTCGGCCGTCTTCACCATATCGAACTCGAAAGTGGACGCCGCCGAGCGGCTGAACGCTTCCTCGATGCGCTGCCGATCCAACGTCGCCTGGGCAGCGCGGGCCGCGGCTTCCTCCTGGCGCGCTTGCGCCACCGCCAGTGCGGCCTGGCGCTGTTCCAGCGTCGCCTTGAAGCGGTCCTGATCCAGCTCGGCCAGCACGAAGCCCTTCTTGACCTCCTGATTGAAATCCGCGTACCAGCGCATGACCGTACCGCTGACCTGCGAGCCCACCAGCACCGTCACGACCGGCTCCACGTTGCCGGTGGCCGTCACAGTCGAGACGATCGTGCCGCGCCTGACGGGGGCGGTCTTGTAGTTCACGTCGGCGTCGGAGCCCTGCCAGAACCGGTAACCATAGAACCCGGCCACGCCCAGGCCCGCCAGCAATATCAACGTGATCACGACCCGCATGCAGGTATGTTACGCGCGAGCGGCTCGCGATCCAAACGGGGTGGCACGGGCAAGCGGTGCTCCGCTTGCCCGTGCCAGCGCCAACGCGGGTGGCATGGCTTCACGGCTTTAGCCGGGTAGCTCCGCCGCGGCGGACTTACCCGTCGCGCGTGAAAGCACGCCACCCGTGGCTGGCGCGCGGTAAACCCAATCACTTGTCAAAGAGCCAAGCGTGCCCTTGCGGGGGCGCTCACCTATACAACATGGCCGGCGCGCGCTCGGCGCGCGCGTTGGCAGCATCCAGATCCGCGCTTGGCCGGGAGGCGCCCCTTCAAGAGCTTCGGGCAAGCATGCCGAGCAGGCGATTGATTCGAGCTGCTCAACCGTGATTCACGCCGGTCAGGACGTTATCGGGATCGCCGAGCCGGTAGCTTGTGCTTCGGCCGCGGCCGGGGTTTTGCGCGAGGATGCCGCGCTCCAGCAGTTCGCGAATGTCGCGCAGCGCCGTATCCGTCGAGCACTTCGCCAGCTTGGCGTACTTCGATGTTGTGAGAAATCCGCGGAACCCGTCCAACAGACGATTGATGACCAATCGCTGCCGGTCATTGACCGGGCGGCGGTTGATGCGCTGCCAAAGTTTCGCCTTGTAGAGCACCGCGGCCAGCATCCGTTCCGCACCGTCGATGGAGCGGTGAAGGCAATCGAGGAACCATGTCAGCCAGCGTGTGATATCCATGTCGCCGCGCTGCGCCATTTCCAGGTTCCGGTAATAGGCCTTCCGCTCCACCTCGATTTGCACCGACATGCTGTAGAAGCGGTCCTGCGTGCCGTCGGCGCGCGCCAGCGCCATGTCCGCGATGGCGCGCGCGATGCGGCCGTTGCCGTCGTCGAAAGGATGGATGGTTACGAACCAGAAGTGAGCGATCCCGGCCTTGAGCACCGCGTCGACCGAGGAGGGCGCATTGAACCATTCCAAAAACCTGGCCATCTCGGAATCGAGGCGGTCGGCCTCCGGCGCCTCGAAATGCACCCGCTCGCGCCCGTGCGGGCCTGAAACGACCTGCATTGGATCTGTTTCCCGAGAGCGCCATGCCCCGACGTTGACGCGTCGCAAACCGCTGCGACTAGTTGGAAACAGTGCAGCGTGCCAGCCGAACAAGCGCTCTTTCGTAAGGGGCGACCCGAAGTTCCGAGTCGCATCCAGCATCATCTCGACGACGCCCTCGACATGCCGTCCCACCTTGGGCAGACCCGCCACATCGAGTCCAAGTTTCCGCGCGATCGAAGAGCGCACCTCTTGCGGGTTGAGCACGTCTCCTTCAATCGCCGACGATTTTACAACCTCACTGGTAAGCGCCGTAACGGTGGCTTCGGCGCGCACTTCGAAGCCCAGCGCCTCCATCCGGCCGAGCAGTCGGCCTTGGTTGTGACGCACGGCAGCCAAAGCCGCCGCCAGCGCGTCGCCGTCCCAAGTGAACTCCGGCCAGCGAGGCCGTTCGTGAATGTAGGTGACCATTCGCCGCATATGTTGCGGTGATTGTATGCGGGAATCCGCCCACGGGCGAGCTATTTGCCGCAAATTTTGCGGTGAATCGTCAGACTAATCACCGCAGCGTGCCAAACCATTCGTTCACGGACGGCTGCCTGGCGATCTGTCCGCCGCGCGGCGCTGCACGTCGGTGAGCAGTTCGCGCGTGGCGGCCAGGAGTTCCGCGCCGCTGTCCGGAGCTTGCTGGAGTTCGGCGATCGATGTCTGTAGTTGGGTGACGGCCTCACTGAATCGCTGTTGCAAGCTCAGGAAAGTGGCATAGCGTGCCCGCAAGCGCGCCAGCAGTCTGGCGGGGACCTCGCCCGCCAGAGCGCGCGTGATTGCCTCGGTCCAGAGGCGCTCGGCTTCCACGGGCTTATCCTGGGCCGCGATGACTCCGGCCAGCTTGTCATAGGTGTTCAATACCCCCCGACTTTCGATCGTGTCCGGCAGCGCCGCCAGCGCTTCCTTGTAAGCCTCCTCGGCCTCACCAAACTTCCCCTGTATTTCCAGGGTCACGCCGAGTGCGGTATAAGTCCGGTGCCGAGCGGTGACATCGCCGGCAGCCAGTGACCGGACCCGTTCGCGCAAATCGGCCTCGGCATGCGACGGATTCTTGTGCAGCTCCGTTCTGAACTCGGGACGAAACACAGAGCCGACCATGACCATCGGATGATCGGTGATCGCTCCGGCGGTCGTCTCCGGGTTGGGGGGCTGCTTGCGGTCTGCGAGCGGTTTCTGCCGGCGCGCCGGCTCCGGCCGCGGTTGGGACTGCCAAGCGGCCAAACCGCGAAATCCGAGCCACGCGGCGAGCGCGAGGCTCCCGATCACCGCCGCTCGGCGTGCATACACCTGGCGTCGTCTAGGCAAGCCAAGCGCCGGTCGCGTTTGCACGTGCAGTGCGCCGAGCTCGGCGAGAGGGTCACTAGTTCTGGTCGCGCGCGAATCGCCGGCGGCGGCTGAGGCCTCGGCCGCTAATAGCTCGCACTCGTTTTCGCGCGCCGGGTGGTGCTGCGCGCCCGACGCCTCCAACGGTGCGGCGAGCTCGCTTCGGTGCTCGGGCCGTCCATCCGCATTCCGCAGCTTGGCACGCCACTGGGCCGCCTGCTCGTCATAACCGGCTTGTGGATGGCCGGCGTGCATCCTCTCGTACAGCCGCACAAGGTGCTCTGCCATCTGCCGGGCCGGCTCGGAAGCCGCGCCGATGCAACTCTCGACACGTTGCCAGGCGGCCAGCAACTGCTCCTCGGCGTCGTCATATTTTCCGCGCTCGGCTAGGCACAGACCGAAGGATTCCAGGTGGCGCGCGTACCACCAGCCGGCGATGGTGCCTGCGCCGATCCGCGCATTCTCGCGCAGGATGCTCTCGGCTTGGTCAAGCTGATCGCGCCCCTGAAGTGATAAAGCCTCCGCATCGCGGGCGTATAGCGTGGCTTCATGCTCCGGACTGAACAAGCGTGCATACCCGGCGGCGGCGTGGCGCGCCAGCGCTTCGGCCCGGACCAGGTCCACGCGCAGGCGCACCAATTGTCGCGCCACGCAGCGCTCGGCGCGGTAGGTCCAGGGATGTTCGTCACCGCCGGCGCGCCGCTGGCATTCCAAGGATTCGTCCGCGATTTGCAGCGCCTCCTGCAGCGCGCCGTGCTCCGAGATGTTCCGGGCCAGATAGATCTTCTGATAAGCGGTCAGCGGGTGGTCCGGCCCGAATTCTTCGGAGCAAGCGCGGACGGCCTCGCGGCTGGCGTCCTCCGCCTCGTGGAAGCGCCCGAGATTGAACAGTGTCTGGGCACGGACATCGGCCGCGTAGACATAGAGCCGGCGCGCGTCCGGACGGTGAGCCAGCTCGTGCATGCATTCCTTCGTGATCTGCAAGGATTCGGGCGAACGGTTCGCGTTTTCGGTAAGAATGCGGGCCAGATCCAGCCGGCGCAGAAACAGCTCATCCGGCTCGGCTCCGGCGCTCACCGCCGCCTCAGTGGCGCTGCGCAGGAGACCGATGGCTTCCTCGGTTCGACTGTTCTTCTCCAAGGCCTGAGCGGTGAGCGACGCGAACGCCAGCGTCAGGGCATGGCCTGGCCCCTGCGCCTTGCGGAGGCGCTCGTATGCCTTTTGAGCCAGACTCAGCGCCTCGTCTTTCTCGCCGCGTAGCAGCAGCGCCTCGGCCAGACGCCGCCGGCTCTCTAACGATTCCAGCGCATCCGCTCCGCAGATTCTCGCGCGTGTCGCGACCGCCACTTGCAACTGCGCGATGGCCGGATCGAACTGGCCCATGTCGGCCAGCGTCGAGCCCAGCACGTGACGAATCTCGGCTTCCAGCAGCGGATCGAGCCGCAACTCGTCCAGCCAGCGCACCGCGGCCGGCAGCAGCTCGGCGACGCCCAGCGCTTCCCCGGATTGACCGGCGTAGAACGGGGCCGGACGGCGCGGCCCCACGGCGCAGCACGCTTGCCTCTCGCTCAGCGGATTGGCCATCGCGAAGATGTCGCGCAGGAACTGCACGACGCCTTGGGCACGCTGTTCCGCGAGGCGGGCGCGATCGCGCTGCCGCGCGGTGTGCCGCCACGCGCTCATCGTGATGCCCAGCGCGATGATCAGCGTTAAAAGTAGGATCGTGGCGACCGGCAGAGCGGTCGTCAGCGCCAGCGTGACGGCAAACACCGTCGCCGCCGCCAGGTGCACGCGGTAACGGCGCACTGCCTTCTGCACCAGATACCAGCCGCTCGCCCGTTTGGCTTCGATCGCTTCGCCGGCCAGGCAATGGCGAATGTCACGGGCGATCTCACCGGCGCTCTGGTAGCGGCGCTCGCGCTCCTTCGCCAGGCACTTGAGGACAATCGTCTCGACCTCCTCATCGATCGGCGATCCGGCTCCGCGCCACAGATTAGAAAATGAACGCGACCGATGGCGCGATCGGCCCGCTGCGATGCCGAGCTGCGGCGTCCAGCGCTGCGACGGCGCGATCGGCTCGGTCTCGGCGATGTGCTTGAGCACCTCGGCCATCTGCCCCGCGACTGGATACGGGTACTGGCCCGTCAACAATTCGTAAAAAATGACGCCCAGCGAATAGACGTCACTGCGCGCGTCGATCTCAGCACCGCGGGCCTGCTCGGGCGAAAGGTAAGGCAATGTGCCGACGACCTGCCGGCTCATGGTGGCCAGGGTATCGGCCGGTGCGCCGAGGCGCTTGGCTAGTCCGAAGTCGAGCACTTTCGGGCTGCCGTCGCTGTCGACCAAAACGTTGCTGGGCTTGAGGTCGCGATGGATGATGCCGCGCAGATGAGCGTATTGCACCGCGTCGCAGACCTGGGCGAACAGCTCCAGCGCGGCCTCGAGGCCCAGCTTCTTCTCGCGGGCATAGTCGTGCAGCGGAACGCCGCGCACATAGTCCATCGCCAGAAACGGCCGACCATCGGCGGTCGTGCCGGAATGGTACACCGCAACAATGTTCGGGTGCTTGAACTGAGCGGCCAGTTCGATCTCGCGCTCGAAGCGCCTCCGCAGCGCGGGAGAGGCGTAAGGCCCCTCCAGCAAGACCTTGATGGCCACTTTGCGGCGGGTGGACTTCTGGAGTGCCAGATAGATGACGCCCTGGCCGCCGCGGCTGATCTCGCGCACGATTTCGTAGCCGGGGATCGCCGCGCGCAGCGCCGGGACGCCGCCCGCCTCCACGCCCTCAAGAGAATGTCGCGGCCGAGCGTCGAGGCCCGACTCTTGGGAGCTGACCGTGAACGCCGGCGCCTCAATGAAACTGGACGCCCGCGCGTGTGCCGCCAGCAGAGACTCGACCTCGGCGCGCAGCTCGGAATCGTCCAGACAGCGGTGCGCCAGCAGGCGTTCGCGCTCCGCGGCCGGGCTGGCCAGGGCCGACTGAAACAGCTCATCGACTTGTCGCCAGCGCTGCGAGTTCACCGTGACAGACCATCCCCTATCGTGAAACTCGTAAAAGCCCGGTGCGGCGGCTCATTTTTGTGCCGGTGCGGTGCTGTTGGGGCCTCATGGTCACTGCCCAAAAACGCGCGAAATTCTGAGCCCGGCCGGGCGCCCTTTGCGAGTTGACGTTAGACGCAGCGGCACCCACGACGAAGAAGCTGCTATCGTACCTCGCTCGGGGGTGCCGAGTCTACCGAATTGCGGGAATGGGCGAGTGACGCGTCCGCCCTGTCGGAGCGCAGCCCTGGCGGATACGGTGCGGCGCCGCGCCGCAATCTTGCGGAACAATGCAGGAATCCCTAAGCGCTGTCTGCCGTTCATCCCGAATTGGTCTTGTCGCGCCGCAGCGTTCTGCGGGCGCTCTACTCGGAGTCACTGGTTCGGAGAAAAAAAGATGAAGAACTCACGACCGATCGGATGTTCATTCGCCGGTGGTTCAATCGTGCTAGCTCTACTGAGCTTTGGACTGATGGGCTGCGCCCCGAACCTGGTGATCTTTCAAGGCATTGGGCTGAGGCGTGCGAACGGCAACCTCATTGTGCTCCAGGACACGAAGGTCAGTGCGGCCGTGCAGGGAGCCCTTAGCTTGAGTAAGGACGAGATGGCGCTGATCGAGAAGCTCTCGTCGACCACCCGCAGCGCGGTCACCGCGTCGGAAGATTGCCTAACCCTCTCCGACCGCACGTGCCGGATGGTATCGTGCAAAGATTGCGTGCTGTGGGTTGCCGATTCGTCGGGACCTGTCCGCGAGGCGAAACCTGGAGAACTGATCGCGCCTCCGTACTCATTCGTCTGTCGTTGTAGGTAAGTCCGGGCTCACCCGGCGTTGGCACTGCATGGCTGGCGCGGTCTGATCAGGTCCGCGGCTTCGCGCGCCTGTTGGCGTGATTGCTGCGGGATCACCGGCGTAGACGCCGATTCGCGCTCGACTTGCTCCAGGAGCGCATCGGCTTCTTCCGGCTGACCGCGGCAGTATTCGGTCATCGCCAGGAATGCGAGCAGCGACACGCGATCGCCGCCGTCAAGCTCGAGCGCGCGGCGCAGCGCGACCGTCGCCTCGTCGTACTGTCTGCTGCGGTAGAGCGCCGCCCCCAGCACCTGCTGGCTGTCGGGATTCTCCGGGTCCAGCCGCGCGGCTTCACGAGCACGACCCAGGGCCTTGGCGCGCACCCATGGCGTAGCGGTTGCGTCCGCGACGGGTTGCCAAGCCTGTAGCCGCAGGAGGTGTGGTCCACTCAGCTCGTGCACGAGCGCGAGCGCCTGGTCGCGCACGTTCTCGTCCACGGCCAGCTCGTGCACACGGGCCTCGACGATTCCCGGCGACAGCAGTTCGTCGAGCAACCCGTACACCAGTGCCCCGGCGGCCCGGCGCTCCGCTGGACGCGCATCAGCCACAGCGGTCGACCGCGTGAGCGTGACGGATAGGAAGCGCTCGAAGCTCGCACTGCGCGCCGCGTCCCGCGACGCGGCGAGTTCCACAATCAGCGGGCGATTCAGCAGCGACTCGGGGTTGGTCGTGGCCAGAACCATCGCCGCCGGTATGCGCAAGGTCAGCCGGCAGCGCTGCGGGTCCAGCAGCGGCTTGAGCGGATCGGAGGTGTACACCAGCTCCGGCCCCTGGGCGTCACCCGATGGTACCAGCGCAACCAGTACGGAGGTCTGGAAATCGGATTCCGGCGCGCGGATCTCGATCCGCAGAGCCAGTTCCAGCGGGGGCGGCGGAAACGAGAGTACGACGTGCAGTTCATCGCGCATGCCGGGCGGCCGCCGCGTAATCGGCGGCTCGGGAGCGAGCTGCGCAGCCTCAATTACCAGTTCGGCAGCCATCCGCTCCTGGTAGGAGGGCTCCTTGATTATGACGGGGTAATCAGGCGGGTGCTCTTCGACGGCCGCGAATCTGTAGGGCCCCAGCGGGATCGTAAACGCTGGCGAGAGCGGCAAGTAGCGTTCGCCGCTGCCCTCCTGCGCCGGCTCGGTCCGGGGCAGTGCACCTGTCCCGGACTCGGCGTGCGCAACCGTAACTTCCAGCACCCCCGTCAACGTGTGCTGGCCGACTGACAAGGATGGTACGTGGATCACGGGGGGCAAGCGGCGTTGTTTGGACCGGAAAACCGCACCGCTGTCCGCCAGCCGCTTGCCGTCGAGAACAAACTTCGGGCTAAGCAGGAAGCCCCATTCCGGCGGGCACGCGTAGACGCGCGTGGCGTAGTTCAGCGCGAAACCGCCTTCCAGGACCGCATGCCGGCTCAAGTCCAGCAAGCTGGGCTCGCTGCAATCTAATCTCACACTGGCTTCAGCCAGTTCACGGAGTTCATCTTCCGTGGCGACGCCCTGCCGCACGCGCGTCCAGACGGCGGCCGCTGCCTGTGCGGCGGACGAACCCGGCACCTCCAGATCGGCCGGCTGCAGGCGCGTAGCGCGCAGCGCACTGATGCGGGCCTGCACCTCAGCCGCATCCTGCGCGCGAGTCGCCTCACCATGCTGCCGCGTCGCCCATACCGATACCAACAACAGCAACACGACCGAGCCGGCCAGTGCCGCGCCGGCAGGGTGGCGGACCAGGCGCTTTCGGATCACGTACAGCAGGCTGTCACGCCTGGCTTCGATCGGTTCCCCGGCCAGGTAGTGTCGGAGGTCAGTCGCGAGGGCCCGGGCAGATGGGTAGCGGCGCTCGCGGTCCTTCTCCAGCGCCTTCGCCAGAATCGTATCCAGATCACCCCGGAGCGCCCGATTCACACTGCTCAACGGGAGCGCCGCCTGCTCCCGGATCAGGCGCGCCGCCTCCGCAATACTCTTTCCGGCGATCGGATAAGGCAGACGCTCTGTCAACAATTCGTAGCAAAGCACGCCGAGTGCGTAGACATCCGAGCGCGTATCCACATCGATCAGCCGGCCCGTTACCTGCTCTGGACTCATGTACGGAATCGTGCCGAGAAGCTGTCCGACGTCGATTTGCAGCGTGGCGGTCTGCACGTCCGCATCGGTCGCGCGGGCCACGCCGAAATCGAGAATCTTCGGACTTGCGCATTGCACCGGCGTGTCAGAACCCCGCCCGCCAGGGCGGGGTGTCTCCGGCACGCCGGGCGATTCCAGCGCGCGCACGTCACCCCCCACTGGCCCGCCACGGCGGATCTGCGACGTGGGGGGTTCTGAATCGTCGACCACCAGGATGTTGGCCGGTTTGAGATCGCGATGGATCACACCCTTCTGATGCGCATGTTCAACGGCATCGCAAACGCGCGCCATCAATTCGAGGCGGGCACGGATCGTCAGGCCGTTGCGCGCCGCTGAGCGCGCGTATTGCGTGATCGGGACGCCGCGCACCAGTTCCATCGCAAAGTACGGCTGCTCGCTGCCGCCGATCGTCGCCGTGCCGGCCTCATAGATCTGCGCGATGCCCGCGTGTTGCAGGCGCGCCAGGAGCTGAGATTCGTGTTCGAAGCGCCGCAGGGATCTGTCGTTCACGAGCCCCGGCCGGATCACTTTCAGTGCGACCCGTCGCCGTGGATTCTCTTGCTCGGCCTCATAGACCACGCCCATCCCGCCGTGGCCGATCACGCCATGCAGGACATACCGTCCGATTCGTTGGCCGGCCTCTACTGTCGGTGTCGCGCTCGCAGCCCCGTGCGCGCTGGCCTCGAACGCTGGCGTCTCGATAAAGCTCAAGGCGCGTTCATGTGCCGTCAGCAGGGACTCGATTTCAGCGCGCAGCACCCCGTCGTCGGCGCAGCCCAGCGTCAGGATGCGCTCGCGCTCCCGCCCCGCGCAGACCGCAGCCGCATGGAACAATTCGTCAATCTTTCGCCAGCGACCCGGCTCCATGCTGGTTCTCATGGCGCGCCGCTCCCCCATCTAACTCGCAGAATGCGCCGTCCGCGGCTCAAGCGGCGATTGTGAGAGCGCTGCCTCACTTCCGATAAGCGGCAGGAGCGAGTTGCTGCTGACCAATCCCCTTCGGCAGTCGGCGCCTGGTCCTGCAAAGCGCTAGCGTCTGTGCTCGTTATTCCGACGAGTTGCTCCCGCCGATTTCGCGGAACAGCCAAGCACGGGCCAGGGTCCATTCGCGTTTGACGGTGGCGGGCGAGATGGCCAGCACCTCGGCCGTTTCCTCAATAGATAATCCACCGAAGAAGCGCAGCTCAACCACGCGGCTTTTGCGCTCGTCGAAAGTCGCCAGCTTGGCCAGGGCCTCGTCGAGGGCCAGCAGGTCCGGGCCGTCCGCGGCCGCGGCCACAGCATCATCCAGCGCGACGGGCGCCTGCCCACCGCCGCGCTTCACCGCCCCCATGCGCCGCGCCCGATCGATCAGGACCAGCCGCATCGCCCGCGCCGCCAGGCAAAGAAAATGGCCGCGGTCGCGGAAGTGCAAGCCGCGCTGCGCCAGCCGCACGTAAACATCGTTAATCAAAGAAGTTGTGCAGGTCGGATCGACGGGTCGTCGGCGCTGCAGCACCGCCTGAGCCAGCGCATGAAGCTCGTCGTAGACCCACGGCAGCAGCTCGTCCAGCTCACCACCGGTGAAGCTCGCTGGCCCGCGGCTCATGCCGGTTGAAGTCTCGATATCGCGCGCGTTCATGTCGCTGCCTCAAAAAAGCGCGAAATTCTTGAGCCCGCCCGGCCGCCGTTTACGAGTTCCTTTAGGAAGGGCACGACGGCCGAATCGAGACCGTCCCGCTAGGCATCGTGGCGCGGCCCGCTCGCCTGCAAGGCGCCGAGTCCAAACGCCGACGCCTGACGGAATAGCCTTCAACGCTAACGCCGAGGCACATCGTGCGCGCCGTGCCTGAGTCGGCGGTTGAGAGTAATCATGACCGTCGCACCAGAGAAAGCCCGTCGCTGACCGCTTCCATTTTCGCATTTCCCGGTGAGGAACGCAACTCGTTCCGCAGGAGGTCAGACATGATCATCTCGAACACAATCCTCAAACCAATCTGCAGCACCCCGACGGCACACAGCCCCTTGAGCATCGCGCCGCGCCGACCGCGGTCTTTGCACGGCGCCACCCGTTCGATCCTGCGCCTGGCTGTCTGCAGCGCCGCGGTTGGACTGTGCAGCGTCCCCGTCGCCAGGGCCCAATGCGACTGCGACTGCGGCAGCGACAACCGCGTCTGCGGGCGCGTGGTGTATTCGAACGTCGATACGTCACCGGAACTGGCGGCGGATGGCATCACGTCGAGTTGCTGCATCCCGACGGGCGGTGCCGGCTGCAACAACGCCGCCTGCGAGTGCGTAGTGACAGCAGTCGACGCGACATGTGCCAATGAGTGGACCCAAGGCTGCGTCGATCTGGCCCGTCAGCTTTGCGGTGCGGCCGATTGTGATGGCAATGGAACGCCCGAGGATTCGCTGTACTGCATCTGGAACTACAGCAGCATTTTCGTGCAGGGCCTCGCTGAGGGCCAGCCAGTCCCCTATGTAACCGTCGAACTGGAGAGTGATCTCGGCGTTCAGTTCGGAGAGGGCACGACCGACGCCGACGGTAACTTCTGTATCTGCACCGGCGCGACGCCCAGAACCGTGCGCGTCAAAGCCAAGAACGATGCCGTGAAGGTCAAGGAGTCGAAAATCACGCCACTCATTACCGATTCAGCCATATCGGCCAAGTTTGAGGACTATATCGATGAGAACGATTACGACGATGGCTGTGTCGAACTTGGCGACATCGGCATCGACGACAGCCAGCACACCTTCGCCAATGCCTTCGGGGTCTTCCCCGTGTCGCGCGCCCTCTACGTGTGCCGCGCGGTCCGCGAGTCACGCGAACACATTGCCAGTCTTCCAGATGTAAACGGGAGCTTGATCACCGACGTAACGGTTCGCCTCGGATACTATGCCACGGCGTGGTACCAGGCCTATCTCGCTCCTGAGGGCCCGACGATTCACCTGCCGGGGGCCCAAGCGGCCGTCGTATGGCATGAATACGGGCATCACCTCGAGAACAAGCTTGGAGCGTTCGGCATCATTCCAAGCTTCTTCGTTCAGTTCCACGACCACGCCTTCTGCGAGGAGCAAACCCTGCCCGGTGGTGATTTGCCCGACTTCTGCTGGTCCTTCCTGGAAGGCCTAGCAAGCTGGTATGGAGCCGTCAACTCTAACGCCCTGTTCGGCGATCCTCCCGATTTCGACGGCAACGGCGAGCCCGACTGGACGACGACCGGCGCGCTCTACAGCCTCGGAGACAACTGGGTTGTGGAGACACCCTACTGCGCCGGCGGCTACACGTGCCCGGACGCCGTCGAGGCCGTTACAGCCAGCGTCCTCTGGGACCTGATCGACGCCCATGTTGATCCCGACAACGGCAGCGGAATCCGCGAGGTGGCCCAGATTGACGTCAGCGATGTACTCGAAGTGCTCCAGGCGACGGTGCCGCTCCACACATGCTACGAGTACACCGCATACAACAATCCCGTTTCACTCCCGGATTTCTGCGAAAAGTATAAGGAACTGCACAGGTCGGATACTCCTCACGGCGTGTTCCCCGACCTGTTCGCGGCTTATGCCTTTAACGGCGCCTATGAATTCTTCACGGATCTCGGCTGTGCGGCCGACAACGACCCGCCGGACGCGGTGACGATCTCCAGCAGCACCCACATCGAGGGCCAGTGGAGCAACAGCCCCGACGTGCAGATTTCCATCGACGACGGCGCCGACGATATGAGCGGCAGCTACTACTACTGGCAGGTGTGGGATAGCGACTCGAACACCACGCTGGATGACAGCGCTACACCGATTGGCACCTACAGCCTGTGCTCCCACGATATCGGCGACACCAGCTTTTGCTCCAAGGACACGCACAACACCTACACCTTTGCGATCAACCCGCTGACGAATCTCACCGAGCGCGGCGATCACTACCTGCACGTTCAGACGCGCGACCTCGCCCGGCATCTGGGAACGACCCGCACTTACGGCCCGGTGATGGTCGATCTCACCCAGCCGCAGTTTGTGTCGCTCACCGTGCCGGAAAGCCCGCTCCCGGCCTGCACTCCCGGCAGTCCGACGTACGCGATCGGTTCGTTTCTGCACTTCGAGTGGACGGCCACCGATACCTGCTCGAGCACACCTGACTGTGTCCCGTCGGGCGTCGATTATGTTCAGATTGTTTACCATGATGATGCTGGCCCTTCCGTCATTTCGTACCCGAAGGTCTACGGCGAAAGCAATTCGTACGACCTGTATCTGGATCCGGACCTCTATTCCGACACGTGTGCTGGCCGCTTCTACGTGACCGTTTACGACCGCGCCGGCAACGCCTCCACGCCGCTGCCGCCCGTCCTCGCCATCAAGCATCCGTTCGACGGGCCGTGCACGAATTGCGACGTTGACCTGACCGGCGAGCGCACCGTAAGCGGCGACATCAATTGCGATGGTGATGACGAGGTCATCATGAGCCGCGGTCTCTCCCTTCCCCTGACAAGGCTGGACCCGCTGCCCTGTGCCGCCGTGGCATGCTCCTCTTTCGGGATGGGTACCGGCATGCACGGCGGGGACCTGTTCTTGGCGGATACCAATCGGGACGGAAATCTCGATTTGATCGCCGCGGGCGAATGGAACGTGCCGCCACCAGGCAACCCGTTCCAGATTCGCGTGTGGGTAAACGGCACTCCTCCGGCGGCCGCTTGCGGGGCACTGACAGGTTCCTTGACGCTGACAACTGGCTTGGCAGCTATGCGCGTCCGAGTGGTGGATCTCTTTGGTACGGGCGAACCGGTCCTGATCTACACGGGCCAGACTGGCGCGGGCACGCCCGAAATCGGGATCTACAACTTCGCCAGCGGCGCATCGGAGGGTCCCGCCGCGACGGTCCCCTCGCTGCCCGGCGTAACGCCCGTGCTGGGCGATTTCGAAATCGGCGATGTGGATGCGGATGGGAATTTTGATTTCGTCATGGCCGGCACAGACGGCGCTGGGACGAGCGGTGTCTTCTACTTTGTCAATGGCGGCGGCACATGGACCCGATACACGATTATCTGCCTCCCGAGCTGCGACTTTGTCGATGTCGACCTTGGCAACTGGGACAACGACCGCGATCTAGACCTGCTGGTGATGTATGAAACCAGCATCGGCGGCACGCCCACCCGCGTCACCCGTGTCTTTGAGTTTCTGAGCACGCTCGGCACGTCCTGCGCGCCCGGCATGCCGGCCCCGCCGGGCACGCCGTTCTTTCACGGATTCCCACAAATGGCCGGATTTGCCGAAGGCGACGGTCATATTGTCGACATCTACAACGACGGTTACTCCGATGCGCTCGCCATGGGCCGGGCCGCGACCAGCGGCGCGCTGCAGGGCTGGCAGTTGGGCCACGATGCGTTCGGCCGACATGGAAGCGGCCTGCCGCCCACGATCCGTAGTCATCTGCTCTATCGCACCGACACGGCCTGGGGCGACTTCGATGCGGACGGCTCGCTCGATGTGTTCTTCGTTGGGGTGCGGCCGATGGGTATGCCCGCCAGCCCGGCGGAGTGGTATCGCAACCTGATGTCGGATTACGGCACGCCGAACACGGCGCCGAGCGCGCCCCTCAATCTCTCCAGCGTGTATCAGATCGGGGCCGGCGGCGCTCCGAACGGCTACGCCTTCCGCTGGTACGCCCCGCCCGACACCGATCAGACGCCCGTCGCGGCGCTGGGTTATGAATTGCGGGTCGGAACGTCCGCGGGCGGCAACGACGTGATCTCGTGGGCACACCTGGCCGGACCGTCGCAGCAGGTCGCGCCCCGGCTCTATAGCGACGGCCACGGCGGAAATTATTTCGAACGCTTCGTGCCACTGGACCTGGGCAATTACTATTGGTCGGTGCGCTCGGTCGACAGCGGCTGGTTGCGCAGCCTGCCGGCGGCCGAGCAGACCACGGTCGCGTTCGCAGTGTCGTGCAGCAGTGTTCCGGGCGACTGCGATGGCGATGGCACTCCGGATGCCTGCGAGGTCGACACAGACCACGATGGGGTGATTGATAACTGCGACGATGATGACGACAACGACGGAATCCCGGACTTAGCTGATCCCTATCCGCTGGACCCGCACCGTTGCGGCGATTCGGATGGGGACGGTTGTGACGACTGCGCGATTGGGAAAGATGGATTCGGCTTCCTGCCGGATTTCGACCCTGCCCATGACGGGGTCGATACCGACGGTGACGGCCGGTGCGATGCGGGCGACCCGTGTCCACTGGACGCGGCGGATGACAGCGATGGCGATGGTGTGTGCGACTCCGACGACGTCTGTCCCGGCGGCAACGACGCCCTCGACACGGATGGCGACGGCGTGCCGGATGCCTGCGACCCGTGCCCGCTGGACAACCCGGACGACAGCGACGGGGACGGCGTCTGCAACAGCGTGGACGTCTGCCCCGGCGGCAACGACACCCTCGACAGCGATGGCGACGGCACTCCGGACGCCTGCGACCCGTGCCCACTTGATCCGGCCAACGATGCTGACGGCGACGGGATCTGTGCACCGTTCGACATCTGCCTGTCCGGAGACGATTCCGTCGACAGCGATGGGGATGGAATTCCCGATGCGTGCGACCCGTGCCCCAGCGACAACCCCAACGACAGCGACTACGACGGCGTCTGCGACTCGGCCGACGTCTGCCCGGGCGGCGACGATTACCTCGACACCGACGGCGACGGCACGCCAGATTACTGCGAGGATTGCAATGGCAACGGCATTCCCGACGGCCAGGAGATCGCCGACGGCAGCGTGCCCGACACGAACGGAAATGGCGTCCCGGACACCTGCGAGCCTAACGAGTTGTATGTAGATCCGGGCGCGAGCGGCTCGCTGCACGATGGCTCATCCTGGTGCACCGCGTTTCTGACGCTGCCGGCCGCCCTGGGTGCCGCAGGATCGGGCGATACCATCCGTATCGCCAAGGGCACCTACCTTCCACCGACGACGGGCCTGCCGGATCCACGCAGCGCCGCGTTCTACCTGGCCAGCAACGTCGTCATCGAGGGCGGCTATGCCGGCTGCGGAGCGCCAGATCCGAACGCGCGCGACTTCGTGCTCTACGAGACGATCCTCAGCGGCGACTTGGCGGCCGACGACGCGCCCGGGTTCGTGAACTACAGCGACAACGCTTATCACGTCATATCGGCCGGCAGCGGCGTGACGAACGCCGTGCTGGATGGCGTGACGATTCGCGGCGGCAACGCCGATAGCACGCCGCCCAATCACCAAGGCGGCGGCATCCGTAGCTCCGGAGCGTCCGTCATGCTCAATCAATGTGTGGTTCGCGAGAACCGCGCCAACGGCGCCGGCGGCGGCATCTACGTCGAAGGCGCGGCCGGTACCATGACCATCTCCAACAGCGCTCTATCGCAAAACCAGTCGGGCGCCTCGGGCGGGGCCGTCCGCGCGAATGTCGCAGCCAACCTCACGGTTCAAGATTGCATGCTGAGCAACAATACGGCGACCTCCGGCGGCGCCATATCGGTCAACACCACCGCAGTCTTGATGGATGGAGCACATTTCCAGGTTAACGTAGCCAGCAGCTTCGGCGGGGCCGCCGAATTCGCGTCCAGCAATCCCGATATCGTCCGCTCCACGTTCGCGGCTAATTCCGCCAGTGGTGGAGGCGCATCGGGTGGAGCGCTGCGTTTCGTTGGGAGCTTCGGACGCATCGTGAGCTGCCGGTTCCTCGGCAACTCCGCCACACTGCACGGCGGCGCAATATCAAGCATGAACGGCGCGCCGTCGCTGGTGGCCAACTGCCTGTTCAGCGGAAACACGGCTGGCGGCAACGGCGGGGCCATGTGGACCTTCGACGCCGGCACGGCGCCCTTCAGCGTGCGCGACTGCACGTTCAGCCGAAACACGGCTGTCTCTGCGGGCGGTGGCATGCACAATTCAGGCACCAGCGGCGGCGGCAGCCACCCCGATATCGCCAACAGCATCTTCTGGCAAAACAGCGACGCCAGCGGCATGGGCCAGCAAGCCCAGATCCGGATCGCCATGTTTAGTAGCGCGATGCTCAACTTCTCCTGCGTCCAGGGCCTGACCGGCACGCTGGGGGGCACTGGCAACATCGGATCCGATCCGATGTTCCTCGACTCCGACGGCGCGGACGAGATCGTCGGGACCGAAGACGACAACCTGCGCCTGCGCGTGGTTTCACCCTGCATCGACGCTGGCGGCAACAGCTTCGTGCCGGCGGACGTGCTCGACTTGGATTCTGATACCAACGTAGCCGAGTTTCTGCCGCTCGACCTTGCCGACAGACCGAGAACGGTGAATCACCCGGGCGTGCCTGATACGGGCATGGGCCCGCCGCCGATCGTCGACATGGGCGCATTCGAGCGCCAACTGCCGGGCGATCTGGACCACGATGGCGACATCGATCTGGACGACGAGGCGTTGTTAACGGGGTGCCTTTCAGGGCCGCTCGTACCCGCTGTCTCCGGCTGCGACGAAGCGGAGGCCGACGATGATGGCGCCGTAACCATGAAGGACGTCCGCGCGATCTTCAACGCGTTTACCGCGTCGCCGTGATGCGAGGGAGTTATTCGGACGGCTCTCGTTGTTCGGCGTTTTGCGCGCCTGGAAATGTCAATGATCGCGAATTCGGGGGACTTATGTTACGCATGCCGGCATGCCGGATTGGCCAAGACCAACCCGCGAGGAGCTTGCGGCCGCTTACGGCAAGCGCGTGCGCGACGTCATCGCGCCCAAACTGAAGGTGCTGTTCTGCGGGATCAATCCGGGACTCTACTCGGGCGCGGTCGGGCATCATTTCGCTCGGCCCGGCAATCGCTTCTGGCCGGCGCTGTATCGCGCGGGCTTTACCGATCGGCTGCTGTCGCCATTCGAAGAACGTGAGTTGTTGAAGTTCGGCTGCGGGATCACCAACATTGTCAACCGCAGCACCGCCTCGGCGGCTGAGCTGTCCGGCGCGCAGTTGCGCCGCGGCGCCCGCCGGCTTGCGGACACGGTGCGTCGCTTCCGCCCGACCGTAGTGGCCGTGCTCGGAGTGGGAGCTTATCGCGCGGCGTTCGCTCGCGAGCCTGCGCAGCTCGGACCGCAACCCGAAACTATCGCCGGCGCACGCCTCTGGGTATTGCCGAATCCGAGCGGCCGCGCGGCGCATTATCAACTGCCCGAGCTGATCGCGCTGTTCCGGCGTCTTCGGCAAGTGGTCGCCAGCGCTGCCAAGCCGCTCCGAAATCGTCCGGACAAAAGCGCCAAACGATAGTGGCTTCACCGCACCCAGTGCCGTGCTGCGTGCAACCTGCTGCCAGGTCAGACGTTGCAGCGCCGGCGCCTCGCGCTCGGCTCGGGATTGCCTTCGCCGCGCGGCGCTCTAGAATCATACTCATAGCCAACATCGCCGAATCCCCGCCGCGGCGGGGAGCGGGGGACCCAAGACTTGGGGCGTAGCAACTAGAAGCTGGAGATCCGGCAGATCCGACGGCGGGATTCCAGTCTCTAGGTCCCGGGCAACTTCTTCGGCCCGAGCCCGTCAGCTAACCTCGCAGGCGTCGAAGAGGAGAGCCACTCCCGGGGAGCGGGCGAGACACCCGTCCCCCTGACCGGCGCGAACTCCCCTCTGCGTGCGGCTCAAGAGGCAACGATGGCAATATCCGACTCGCGCGAAGATACGGCCGGTGCGGCCCCGCCCGCAGACCGACAGGACGCAACTGGCGCATCAGACGATGGGGCCGGGGTCCCGGCACCGGGGTTGGCGTCTGCTCCACCGACCATTCCGCCGGAGGAACCGCCGCCGCCCGATCCGCCGCGGCGGACCGAGCGCAGCGCCGGTTGGCTGAAGCGCCTGTTGATTGGCAAGCCGCGCGATCTGAGAGACCGCCGGTTATTTCACCACCTGTCGCTCATTCCTTTCCTGGCGTGGGTCGGGATGGGGGCCGACGGTCTATCCTCTTCGGCGTACGGTCCGGAAGAGGCTTTCCGCACGCTGGCCGAGCTGCGCGGCGATCACACGTATCTGGCGGCCGTGCTCGCGCTGGTGATGGCGGCCACGGTGCTG
>DASXUA010000419.1:0-8432 GCA_036505095.1 Phycisphaerae bacterium | reverse complement strand
CGGGTGGCTGGCGCTCTATGCCGGCGCGGCTAGCGGCGCCGATGTGATTCTGATTCCCGAAATTCCGTACGATCTCGACGCCGTGTGCGAGGTCTGCCTGGCCCGCAGTCGACACGGCAAGCGCTTCACGCTGATCGCCGTTGCCGAAGGCGCTGTGTCGGCGAACGCCAAGCAGGGCGAAGCCCCCACCCGGAAGGGCGAGGCTCCTGCCGAGCCGAAGCAGTTCGCGCCTGACGCGCCCGACGCACCGCGCCTGGGCGGGATCAGCGAAACGCTATGCGAACAAATCGGTGGGAAAACGCACTTGGATTGTCGCGCAACGATCCTGGGCCACGTGCAGCGCGGCGGCCCGCCTGGCGCGTACGATCGCGTTCTGGGAATGATCTTCGGGCGAAGCGCCGTTGATCTGGCCGTGCAAGGGCAATTCGGCCGTGTCGTGGTTCAAAAGGCCGGGCAGTTGATGCATGTGCCGCTGGCTGCCGTGGCCGGCCGCTCTAGAAATGTCCCGCCCGACGATCCGGTGCTGACGGCCTGCCGCGCGATCGGCGTGTCATTCGGCGAGCCGCCGGGTTAATTGGCGAGCCGTCGGGTTCATCCCGGCGGCATAGTGTAGCAATTCGATTCGCCACCGCCGGCATGAAGCCGGCGGCTCACCCCACCTCGCGACGCTGGAACAGCGCCACTCCGAGCATCAAAACGCCGGTCATCACCAGCAAGGCATATGCGCCGGCCTGCATAACATACCCCAACGGGACCTTAACCTGATCCGCGATGGGGTCGGCCACGTACAGCACGCTGAAGTTCGGGATCAGTCCGTAAATCGCCTTGAGCACGACCGAGTTCCCGGTGTACTGACCGATGAGATGGTCGGAGATCGACCCGACCGCCAGCACCACTACGCAAATCAGCAGCGTCATCCCCTGCTTGAGCCGCGTCGAGGCCGTCAGGGCGACGGCCGATAGGACCAGTACCGCCAGCACCACCAATAACGCCGCGACGCCAACCTGTTTGTCGATGATCCCGATCGTGTACTTCTGCAGCGTCCAGGTGCGGTCAAAAAACCCCATCAGCAGTACGCCCAGCGTGATCAGCGGAACGGACAGGCCGACCGCCATCGACATGAATTCCCGCCCGTGAACATAGTTGAGATACGCAGCAATTCCCAAGGCCGCCAAAAGTCCCCCAGTTCCAAAAAGGATCGCGGGCAGGTCCCACGGCGTGCTGGAGGTCTGCAGCACGCCATGTCGCACAATCAGGACAAACACCAGAAAATTCAGGTACATCGCGACGATCATGGCAGCCGCGAGGCCCAGGAACTTGCCCAGGAAGAACACGGGCCGGCTGACTGGCTTGCTGATCACGGTCAGGGCGGTCTTATTCTCAATTTCCCGCGAAAGGACGCCGGCGGCACTAAAAGCCGCCAAGAACATTCCGCTCAGCAAAAGCGTAGAAAGCCCCAGATCGAGCAGAAGCTTGTCGTCGTCCTCGAGCGTATAGGCCGCCAGGCCCACATTCAGCAGCATCAGCAGGGCGGTCAGCACCAGCACGACCCCGTAGATCGGCTGCCGGATCGTTTCGAGGAAGGTATTGACGGCGATTCCGTAAAGACGGTTCAGCATGGTTACCTTTTGCCGTCCCGCAGTCGCAGATCCGCCGTGGCGGAATCCGCCGTGGTGGAACGGGCTTGGCTTCCTGGCCGTTGCATTGTAAGCTGCGGTGTTTTGCGTACCAGCCCCGCCCATCAGGCAGGTGCCGGTCAGCGCGCCCCAGTCGAGCAGGACTCAGAGCGACAGAGATTCTGAGCACGAGGCTGTCTCTGGGCCTCAGGACCTCTGAGTCCGATCTCGCGTCGGTAACCATAGGACGTTGGATGCTCGCTCAAAGTTCGCAGGATGGCGTGCTCGCTTCGAGCGAGCCGCATCCATCCGTCAAGCTCGCTTGCTCGACAGCCGGCGGATTTCCGCCGCGGAGAGAGTTGCATGCCTGATAGTCTGGCTCCCGGTGATCGGCGCGCGTCATTCGTCTGCCTGGTCGGCTTTATCGCCCAGGCCGCGGTGCTGCTGGTCGCGACGATTGTCCTGACCTACAAGACCAACTCCGAAGCCATCGCCGCGGAAATCCCGCACATGATCGCCGGAGCGTTGATCTGGTGGATCCTGTGGGGGATCTTCGCCCAACGCCGGCGCGCGCGACTGGAGCAGTTCGAGACCGAGGAGTTACGCCGCGCGCGGACGGCATCCTCCACCGGCGCTCTATTTGACGAAGGCGAGGAGCTGCTCATTCAGCGCCGTCGCTTGCAGTGGCGGATTCGCTGGGTACTGCCCGTGGCCGCGGTGGGGCTGGCGATCGGGCACATCGCGATCTTCGCGAATTGGTATTTCACGCGCCGGCCGGAGCTGCTGAGTAAGCCGTGGCCGAAGGTGGAATACCCGCACATTGCGATGTTCGCGGTCGCGGCCATCGGGTTCGTCTGCTTCCTGTACTCGCGCTACACGCTCGGCATGGCCAAATCACCGCAATGGCGGATGCTGCGGGCCGGCGGCAGCTACATGATGGGCAACGCCCTCGCCTGCCTGGCCATCGTCGTAGCGATGGGCTGCCAGGCCTACCGGGAAAACCTGCCGCAGGTCGAGATAATCGTGGCCTACGGCATCCGCTTCTTGATGCTGCTGCTCGGCCTGGAGTTCCTGATCAACCTGGTCCTCGATTTCTATCGGCCCAAGCTGGCCGGCGAGGACCCGACGCCGGCCTTCGACAGCCGCATCCTGGCGCTGATCAGCGATCCGACTGGCATCGCGCGCAATATCGCCGAGGCCGTCAACTATCAGTTCGGCTTTGAAGTCACCAGCACCTGGTTTTACCAGTTGCTCAAACGCTGGCTCTTGCCGCTAACCGTCTTCACGATCCTGGCGCTGTTTGCATTGTCCACGGTGGTGGTGGTCGATGCCGACCAGCAGGCGTTCATCGAGCACTTCGGTCGGGCACCGGCGGCTGACGCGACACCGCTGGCACCCGGTCTGCACTTCAAATGGCCCTGGCCTTTCGACGCGCTGCGCCGCGAGAGCGTCCACGAGATTCACGAGATCGTCATCGGCACGCACAAGGATGAAAAAGACGAGCACGCCGACGCGCCGATCCTCTGGACCGAAAAGCACGAGTTCGTGCCCGAAACGATGTTGATGCTGGCCACGCCGGAGTCCGTTCAGGATGTAGCGTCGCCCCTCGTGGGCGGCGCGCCGGCCACAAGGCCCGACGCTACGGAATCTTCTGCGGCGTCGGAGCGCGGAAAGGCCGTCGGCGTCAGCCTGCTGATGGTCTCGATCCCCATCGAGTACCGCATCAAGAAACTGCACGACTATCTCTACCGGTATCAGAACCCGGAAGCGGTGATGGAAGCGATCGCCTTTCGCACGCTGACTGAATTCGGCGCCGGCCAGGACATTTACGGCCTGATGGGACCGGATCGCGCCAAATTCAACACCCGTCTCCGCGACCAGATTCAGCAGGAGTTTGACCACTGGAAGTTAGGCGTCGAGATCACCTTCCTGGGCCTGCAAGATGCGCATCCGCCGCCCGATTCCGACGTCGCCAAGACCTTTCAGAGCGTGATCACCGCCGAGCAGCAGAAGGAGGCCACCATCCGCACCGCCAGCGGGCTGGCTGAATCGATGCTCACCGAAGCCGCCGGCAGCACGCAGCGCGCTGCCATCCTCGACGAAGCCATTCAGCGGATGAACACGCTGCAGGCCGACGCCAACGCCGACCCGCCAGCCGTCAGCGCCGCGCTGCAGCGCGTCGACGAGCTGCTGCTCGGCAGCATTGTCCGCGGCATCGCGCCGGTAAGTGGCAGCGCTGCCAAGCTGATCAACGACGCGCGCGCCCAACAGATCAAGCTGGTCAGCGAGAAGGAGAGCGACGCCACTGTCTTCGCCAATCAGCTCGTGGCCTATAAGGCCGCGCCGGACGTGTATCTGATGCGCCAGTATCTCGACATGCTCGGCAGCGCGCTGCAGAGGATTCGCAAGTACGTCGTGACGACCGATCGCAAAGCCAGCAAGCTCACGATCATTCTCGAGGCCGAGCAGGGAGTGGGAGCGCCCCTGCCGGATGTCGATAAGTCCCAGCCGCATCCGTGAGAGGACAACATGCGAAGATTCCAACCCATTCTCGGTGGCATCGTGCTTCTGATTCTCGCTCTTTACGCGTGTACCTATCAGGTGCGCTTCAGTGAAGTGGCGATCGTCAAGACCTTCGGCCGCGCGGAGCCCACCTCGGTGATCACGCAGCCTGGCCTGCGCTTCCGCTGGCCGTGGCCGATCCAGACCGTCGTCACCTATGACCAGCGCGTGCGCTTGCTGGAGGACCGCACCGAAGAAACCACCACCGCCGACGGCAAGAACATCATCGTGACTACCTACGCCGGCTGGAAGATCACCGATCCGTTCAAGTTCCATACGAGCTTCTCGACCGAGGAAGACGCCGAGAACCGGCTGCGCACCGAGATCAAGGCCGAGAAGAAGGCCCTGGTCGGGCAATACAATTTCTCGCAGTTCATCTCGACGGACGCCG
Organism: Phycisphaerae bacterium; assembly: GCA_036505095.1. Classification (GTDB taxonomy): domain Bacteria; phylum Planctomycetota; class Phycisphaerae; order UBA1845; family UBA1845; genus DASXUA01. The sequence continues at coordinate 3,863 of DASXUA010000419.1, read as the reverse complement.
GCGAGCGCAAGCTGGACGAGATCGAACGCCGCATGGGCGAGCAGGTGTCAGCGACCGTCAAGAAGAACTATGGCGTGGAGATCGCCATGTTCGGCATCAAGCGGCTCAGTGTGCCGGAGTCGGTCACGCAGGCGATCTTCGAAAGCATGAAGAAGGCGCAGGAGAGCAAGGCGCAAAACTACGTCAAGGAAGGCGAGGCCCAGGCGGCGATCATCGTGTCGGCTGCCAATGCCAAGCAAGAGCGGATCATGTCGGCCGCCCGCGCCAAGGCCAAGTCGATCGAGAGCGAAGCCCAGGCCGCCATCGGGAAAATTTACGAGAGCTATAACGAGCATCCCGAGCTGCGCATGTTCCTGGACAAGCTGAACGCCTTGGCCGAGACGCTCAGAGAGCGGACGACCATCATCCTCGACACAACTTCGCCGCCGGTCGATCTTTTCGATCCGGAGAAACGCCTGCTGAGCCCCGCCCGGCAGGGCGCGGGTCTGCACGAAGCGCTGGACAAGGCCTCCAAGCCGGCGCAGGAGGGCCAGTGACCATGGCCGGTCCGCACGACCATCACCACCATGACGAACACGATCCGCACGCGCACCGCGCGCTGCACGTGCTGGACGCACCGTTCGATCCGGCCCAGCAGTCGCTGGCCGACGCGCTGCGCGCCGCCTTCCGCGTGCTGAAGATTTTCATGGTGCTGCTGCTGGTGATCTACCTGTTCAGCGGCATCTTCACGGTGCAGCAGGGCGATAAGGCGGTGATTCTCTCGTTCGGGCGGCTCAAGCCGGAAGTCTACGGTCCCGGCCTGCACATCACCTGGCCGCGGCCCATCAACGAATACAAGATTGTTCCGGCCGGCCGCATCAACACGGCCGAGATCAATTCGCATTGGTTGCTGATCCACGAGAACGAGCGCAACACGCCGCTGGCCAACTTGCAGCGCACCGGCGGTCTGCACCCCACGCGCGATGGCGTGCTGTTGACCGGTGACAAGGGGCTGGTGCACGTGCGCTGGCAGGTCGTCTATCACATCGACAACGTGCTGCAGTACGTCAAGACGATCAAGGACGACGACATCAAGGAGGCCGAAGGGCTGATCCGCACCGTGCTGGAGGACGTGGCCATTCGCAACGCCGCCACGCGCCCGGCGGAGGACATCGTGTATCGGCATCCGAAAGAGATGCAGGATGATGTGCGTCGCGCACTGAACGAGCGCCTCGCCGATCTGCACACGGGCATTGTGCTCGACAAGGTCGATATCGCGCAGTCGACCATGCCCATCCCGACCCTGCAGCAGTACCAGCAGGTCACTCGCGCTCAGAATGACAAGCAGACGCGCATCTCGGCCGCAGAAGCCGACGCCAATCGCATCCTCAATCAGGCGGCCGGCGCCGCGCATGAGAAACTCATCACCCGGCTCGACGAGCGCGAAAAAACCCTGGCCGCGAACGATACAGCCAAGGTAACTGCGCTGAATGCCGAGATCGAGCGCATGCTCAGCGAGGAGGTCGGCGGCGAGGCCGGCGCCATGATTCAACGGGCACGCGGGCAATACACCTCGACCATCCAGCGCATGGGCAGCGACCTGGAACAGTATCGCGGTCTGCTGGCGGAATACGAGCGCTCGCCGGCCTCGTTGATCAATCGGCTCTGGGAACAGACGCGCAAACAGCTACTTTCCGGCGAAGGGGTCACGAAGATCCATGTATCGGGCGCGCAGGAAATCCGCCTGACGATTCCGTCCGACCCGGAGCAAGTTCGCCAGGACAAGATGAAAGCCATGCAAAAGAGCAGCGGCATGCCGCCGCGCTAGTGGAGTGAGCCAGAATTGGTGCATCCTTTGCCCCGCAGCACGGATCAGCGAGCCGCGGAGCGGCACAAGAGTAAAGCCCACGGCGTGAGCCGTGGGGGTCGGCGGGCGCAGAAAACCCTAGCCCCGGAGGGGCGATAGAAGGCTGCGGGTGCCGGCGAGACGCCGGCAGAACAATGATGATGGCTGAAGTTTCGCACATTCCAGTGGTTCAGACGGCGGGCCTGACCAAAGTCTTCCGGGACTTTTGGCGGCGCCCGCGCGTCACGGCCGTCAAGGACCTGAACATCACCATCGAGCCCGGCGAAGTCTTCGGCCTGCTGGGGCCGAACGGCTCCGGCAAAAGCACGGCCATCAAGATGCTGCTCGGTCTGGTGTACCCGACGCGCGGCCGCATCGCGGTTTTCGGCAAGCCGCCCACCGACGTGGCGGTCAAGGAGCGCATCGGCTTTTTGCCCGAGGAGTCGTACCTGTATCGTTTTCTGAACGCGCGCGAGACGCTCGATTACTACGGCCGGCTCTTTCACCAGCATCACCGCGTGCGGCAGGAGCGCATCGAAAAGCTGCTCGACATGGTCGGTCTGCGGCACGAGGCCAAACGGCGGATCGGCGAGTATTCCAAAGGCATGGCCCGCCGCATCGGCCTGGCGCAGGCGCTGATCAACGATCCTGAATTCCTGATCCTCGACGAGCCGACCTCGGGGCTGGATCCCATAGGCACCCGGCAGATCAAAGACGTGATCAAAGAGCTGGGCCGCATGGGCAAGACGATTCTGCTTTCGAGCCATTTGCTCGCCGACGTCGAGGATGTCTGCGACCGCGTCAGCATCCTCTATGGCGGGCAGCAGCGCGCCGCCGGAGACATGGAATCGCTGCTGTCACAGACCAATCGCACGCAGATCATCACCGAGGGCCTCTCGGAGGCGACGCTGCAACAGATGCGCGAGTTGCTCAGGCGTCTGGAACGCAAGGAGTTCATCAGCGTTTCAGCTCCAAAGGATCGGTTGGAGAACCTGTTCCTGCGGATCGTGGCCGAGGCCCAGGCCGCCAACGTCGGAACTTCCGGCGCACGCGGCGCCGGCGCCATGGCCGACTTTCTGGGGGCTACGCCGCCGGGCGGCACGCAACTGATCGAGAGCCTTGTGGCCGCCGCGCGGAAACCAACGGAGGAAAGCAAGCCAAAGCCCGCCGCCATACCGCTGCCTCCCGCACCCGCTCGGGCGGTTATCGAGCAATTGATTCCTCATCGCGACGACGGCAAGCCCAAGCCAGTCACCGAACCGGCGATCAAGCCGGCCGAAGCGCCGGCCGCCGACCGCCGCGTGATCGAGTCTTTGATCAAAGGCAAGCCGGAAAAACCCTCGTAAGCCATGACTCTTCGCGCTATTGCACGCCAGACCATCGCCGAAGCCATACGCATGCACATCGCCGTCGGCTTCACGGTGCTGATCGCCCTGATCGTGCTCGGCATGCCTTTTGCAGTGCGCGGCGACGACACCATCACCGGCGCCGTGCAGAACTACATGAGCTGGTCGCTGGGGCTGGTGATGTTTCTTCTCAGCCTGCTGACCATCTTCATGGCGAAGTCGCTCTCGGATGAATTGGTAGGCCGGCAGATATTCCTGATGATGACCAAGCCGGTCGCGCGCTGGCAGTACATTGTCGGCAAATGGCTGGGCATCGCGACGCTGAACGTGGGCCTGCTGCTGGCGGCCTGCATCGGCGTTTACGGCATGGTCCGCCTGCTGGCCGCACGCCCGGCGCATCCCAGCGGCGTCGTGCAGCGCGCTGTCTCCGTCCTCGATCGCCTTATGCCGGCGCGCCGCACCGACGTGCCCGGAGATTACGATCGCCTCTGGAGCGAAGTGCTCGTCGCCCGCCATCACTCGCCCGTCAAGGTGCCGCTCGACGAAATCCGCCGGATGGCCAACCAGCGCCTCAACGAGAAGAAGGAAAACGGCGACTACGAGGGCCTCAAGGACTTCGATCCGCAAAAGGAACTCGATCTGCTCAGCTCCCAGTTTGAGGACAGTTGGCGCACCGTGGTGCCTGGGGATGC
>DASXUA010000418.1:0-13796 GCA_036505095.1 Phycisphaerae bacterium | reverse complement strand
GTTGTTGAACGTCGGGGCGCCGCCGCCGGGCGAGTTCCAACCTGAATCTGCAGTCAGCGTATAGGTGCCGTGGTTGTTAATGACGGCATTTTCGAACATGGACGAACTGAACCCCCCTCTGTGGGTCGTGCTGCCGAAGATGTTGAGCACGCGGCCGTTCGTGATCGCTCCGCCTCCGACGATGGTCATACCGCCGTTGGCGTTGGTTATCCCGCCGCCGCCCAGCGTCCCGTTACTCAGACTGGTCATGCCGGTTACGTTCACGACGCCGGTGCCGGTCAGAATGCCGCCGCTGACCGCGAGCGTGTTGAGGGAGACCGGCGTAGGTGAGCTGAGATTCACCGTGCCGGCGCTGATCGAGTAATTGCCGCTCAAATTCGAGGGCGTGGCCACCGTCAGCGTGCCGGTATTGCTCACAGTTCCGTTCAGCTCGCGCATGCCGCCGGCGCCGGGCAGCATCTCCAGCGTGCCGCCGTTGGTCAGCATGCCGCTGGTGACCGTGATGCCCGACGCTTGGCTGACGCTGCTCGAAAGAGTGATGAGCCCGGAGCTCATCAGGTTGCCGACGATGGTCGGGATGGCGGTGCAGCAGGGGGCGGCGGGGTTCACATCAATCACGCCGGCCGCGGTGTTGGTCAGCGAGCCGGTCAGGTTGCCGGTCACGCCGAAGTGCAGCGTGCCGCTGTTGCTGACGGTGGCGTTGATCGAGCGCGACCCGCCCGCGCCGTTGGCGATGTCGAGCATGCCGCCCGCGTTGTTCGCGAGCGTGCCGCTGGTCACCGTGATGCCCGAGGCCTGGCTGACGTTGCTGGACAGCGTGATGAGCCCGGAGTTCATTAGGTTGCCGACGATGGTCGGGACGGCGTCGCAGCAGGGGACGGAGGGATTCACGTCGATCACGCCGGCCGCGGTGTTGGTCAGCGAGCCGGTCAGGTTGCCGGTCACGCCAAACTTCAGCGTGCCGCTGTTGCTGACGGCGGCGTTGATCGTGCGCGAGCCGCCCGCGCCGTTGGCGATGTCGATCATGCCACCCGACATGTTCGTGAGCGTGCCGCTCGTGACGGTGATGCCCGAGGCCTGGCTGACGCTGCTGGTGACCTGGAGCGTGCCGCTGTTCTGGAAGCCGTTGGCGATCGTAAGCTGGGCGCCGCAGCACGCCTCGCCGGGATTCATCTCTACATATCCGCCGGCGGCAACGGCGAGCGAGCCGCCGATGCCGGTGTCGCGACGCACTCGAAATGTCCCGCCGGCATTCACGGCCATGTTTCCGACCACGGTCAGCCCACAGCACGGACCGATCTCAAGCGTTTGGCCGCCGGCCCCGCCCCCGAGCGTGACGCTGGCCGCCGAGGCCGCGCTGCTGAGCGTAACCGTATAGGTGCCCGCCAGCGTGACTAGCACGTTATCGGCCGCGGTCGGGACGGTGTTGGTGTCCCAGTTCAGCGCATCGTGCCAACTCACGCCATCGCCGCCGGCGTCCCAGCTCACCGTCTGGGCCGCGGTCGGCAAGGCCGCCATGATCACTACGATCGCAAGTGCAGTCGCTCGAAGCATAATCCGCCTCCGTCTGGCGCGGTGAGCGGCGCGCGCGAACGCTGTGCGCACGGCCCATCCCTCGGTAATCTGCGGAGAGCCCAGCGCTCCCGTCGTTAAGAACGCAACAAACGCGCCTGGCGTCTGCCAAGGATCCCCGGCGGCTGCGCAGCATGCCGGGAGGGGAACGGGTCCATCGCGCTCGGGCCTCAGATGGAACTGATGCGGGTCCGGAAAGACCTTCCGAGCGGACAGCCGCAGCTAGCTTAGCAGAATGGCGTCGCGGTTCCAAACGGTCGCCCCCATCCCGTCATCGGGATTGGCACCCAAGCGCTAGATCCAAGCTCTGCTGCGCTGAGCGCATGCAAGACGCCGCGGCCAGATCGCAGGCCAGCAGCCCGCAATCGACTCGGGGACACTAAGGTATGTCGCCGATCGCGGCTTCGGCCCGGGCGCGCAACTCATGCAATTCGGCGGCGGTTTCGAACCAGAGCAGGCCGCGTTCGGCGGTTACGAGAAAGGCGGCTTCGGAGCCCAGGGCGTCCGGCCATGTGTCTGCGGCACGCTGCAGCGCGGTGCGGGCTGCGGCCGGATCGGACAGCCGCGCATGCGCCACGGCGGTGATCAGGTGGTTGAGGCAGGCCATGTCCGACAGGTCGGCGGCGGCCTGGGCATGGATCAGGCTTGCGGCAGGATCGTGCTCGAGCTGCGCCAGCGCGAGCATGCGCTTGATGAGCGGATCACCGCCGGCGGAGCGCTTGTCGTAGTATTTCAGATCATCGACAACGGCCTCCCGATCCTGCGCGGCGCGCCCGCCAAGGTTCATCCGCGCGCGTGCCAGCACGGGCGCGATGCCGGGGTCGTCGCGGTTGCATTTCAGTGCGTTGTCGATCGAGACCACCGCCGCGGAATCGTACAGATGCAGTTGCAGGGCGGCCAGATTGCGCCATTGGAGGCTGCCGTCGCGGGTTTCGCCGGCCAACTGCGTGGCGCGCCGCAGGGCGCCGTCGGCGCTGCCGAAGTTCTTCTGCAACGCATGCACCACGCCCAAGTTGCCCCATACGTGGAAATTGCCGGGGTCGATCCGGCTGGCGCGCGTGTACGCGTCGATCGAACCGGAGTAATCCTTGAGGATTTTTAACACGACGCCGTGAATGTTAAGACCGGGCGTGTCATCCGGGAGGATCTCGCGCCCGCGCCGGCAGAGCTTGTCGGCCTCGTAGAGCCGTTGCAGGTCCTGCTTGTCGGCTGAGAGATTGTAGAGTTCCTTGTCGACGATCGCCAGATTGAACATGGACTTGGCGTCACGAGCATCACGAACCAGCCCGGCGCGCAAGAGTCCCTCGGCTGCCTGCCACTCCTGCTTGCCGATATGGTACTGGGCGCGGCCGTGTCGTTCCGCGCGCCGGACCTGGCGAACAAAGAAGACTCCGCTCGCGATCGAAACGAAGACCATGAGGCCGGCAACGGTGGCCACCACGCCGGTTTTGTGTCGCCGCGTGAACTTCAGCATCCGGCTCAGCGGGCCCGGTGGCTTCGCGATGATGGGCAGGTCGGCGAGGTAACGGCGCAAATCCTCAGCCAGATCGCGCGCGGACTCGTAGCGCCGATTGACCGATTTCTCGAGGGTTTTGAGGCAGATCGTTTCCAGGTCGCGCGGTACGCCGGGGATCACGCGGTGTGGCGGTGTGGGCTCGTGCATCAAAATGTTGCCGAGCACCTCTTTGTGATCGAGGCCGGAGAAGGCGGGCTGGTAAGTCAGCAATTCGTACAGAACAGCGCCGAGGGACCAGATATCCGTGCGATGATCGACGCGCATGCGTTTGGCCATGGATTGCTCCGGGCTCATGTAGCGGAGCGTGCCGAGCAGCGCGCCCGTCATGGTGACCGACTGCTCGCCGGTCACCTGGGCCAGACCGAAATCGGCGACCATGACGCGGCCATCAACCGACAGGATCAAATTGCCGGGCTTGATGTCGCGGTGAACGACGCCCGCGCCATGCGCGTAGTGCAGCGCATCGGCGGCCTCGGCCACCCACTCGGCGGTCTGCCGGTAATAGGCGCGACCGCGGTTGGATGTGCTAGCAAGTTGGTGGCTGCCGGACGAGCCAGCCGGTGCACCGGCGGCTGCGCTGCGCGGTGACGCCGTCTCGAAATGGCTGGACGGCGGCGGCATGCAGGCGCGAAGCAATTCGGCCAGGCGCGCCGGCGAAGCGGTGTGCGCCTGCGACTGTGCCAGACGAATCAGCACTTCGTTAAACGCCAGACCTTCCACCAGCTCCATGGTGTAGTAGTAGGCTTGGTGCGATTCGCCGAAGTCGTAAATCGGGATGATGTTACGGTGATGCAGCCGGGCCGCAGCGCTGGCTTCGCGGCGGAAACGGGCGATGGCCTCGGAACTTGTACTTGCGGCAAGGGCCGGCAGCAGCTTGAGCGCGACGATGCGGTTCAGCCTGTCCTGGTGGGCGCGATAGACGACGCCCATGCCGCCGCGCCCCAGCAACCCGAGCAGGCGGTAACCCTCGACGGAAGGCAGATGCTCCGATGGAGTCTGTGGAGCGCCGAGTGTAGAGGCCGTGGCCGGGACGCCCAGTATTTCCTCCAGCCTGGCCGTCTCCATGAACGGGCCCGTTTTGTGGTGCTGCCGCAATAGCCGTTCGACCTCGCCGCGCAGTTCGTCGTCGCCACCGCAGGCCTCCGAAAGGTATGCAGATTGCTCACCGCCGCTGCGCCCAATGGCCGCGTCAAACACCTGTTTGACCTGTTGCCAGCGGTGTTGAGTCATCGCTCGTCGCCTCGGCTGACTTCAGCCCGTAGCCAGGCTTTCGCTAGGTCCCACTCGCGGTGCACCGTGCGCGGGGATATGCCCAGCACCTTCGCCGTCTCTTCGACGGACAGCCCGCCAAAGAAGCGCAGCTCGACCATGCGGCCCTGATCGGGATCGATCTTGCTCAGCCGCGCGAGCGCTTCGTCCAGGGCTTCAAGATCCACGGAGCGCTGCTGGAACGATTCGAACGCCTCGTCCAACGGCAACCGCGCCGCCTGACCGCCGCGTTTGACCCGCGCACGCGCCTTGGCATGGTTGACCAGGATGCGTCGCATGGCCATGGCGGCGACGGCCAGGAAGTGCGCTCGACCGCGCCATTGCACACGGCTCTGATCGATGAGCCGCAGATAGGCCTCGTGAACCAGAGCCGTTGTCTGCAGCGTGTGGTCCGGCCGCTCGCGGCGCAGGTGCCGGGCCGCGACGGCCTGCAACTCGTCATAGACCAGCGGCAACAGCGCATCGGCCGCGGCCGGATCGCCTTGGCTGGCGGCAAGCAGAATTGCGGTCGCGTCCTTGTCTTCGGCCATTCCTGATTCATCCGCTGAAAAAATGTGGCAGAGCGAAGACGCCATTATTGCGTCTTACCGGTCGGCCGCAATGGGCGGTTTGATTGGAAATGAGGCAATCGCAACTGGAGAAAAGCAATGCTATCCGCAAAGAAGACAGGCTCAGGTCGAATCGGGGCGCTCCGCAGAAATCGAGGTTTCGCGGCACTGCTGGCGCTGGTGCTGGTTGGGATCGGGAGTGGATGCGATCTGTCACCGGCGGAGCTGGCGGCCGGCGCACCTCCCGAAATCAAGGACGCGCTACTGGCCAAGGCAGCGCCGATGCTTCCTGTCGACCCGTGCTGCCCGCAGAACTGATAAGGTCCGCATTCCCTGGTCCCAACCGGAGGGTCCGTCGAACCGGACGCACCCTCCGGGCATAAGGAGCAAAGCGATGGCACGATCGGGAACTATTCGAAAATTAATCGTAGCGGCGGTCATCTGCACCGGGTCGCTGGCCTGTAACTTTCAGCTACCGATCCGCCCGCAGGCACGCGAGCCACTGCCGGATCCGTGTGCACCGGTCCGCGGTAAGTGCTTTCGCTCCATCGAACTGCTGCCCAGCTTCGGTGGCGAACCGTTTCACTGGGTCGTGAATTTCCGGACGGACGGCACTTACGACTATCGGTACAGCGACGTCGAGGAGCTCGGCTCGTATAGCTGCAGTGCTGGGCAGATCCAGGGACAGTCGGGACAGCCCGGGTTCGAGATCGAGCGTTCGGGCACTTACGAGCCGACTAGCGGGGTCGTGACATGGGGCGTTGGCCCGTATGAATACCAGGCAGTCGAAGGCACCAGCGGCTCCTCCTGCTCCATCGGCGGATGACTCACGTTCCAGTGAAGGGCGTTCGCGCGCGAACGACCGCGGATCGAGAGGCGCGGCGGCGGAAAGCAGGTAGCGCCCGTCCGGTGCCCCCGGGAATCTTCCTGAAGGATGCTGACGCTCAGACGACTTCAGGTTTCGGCTTCGGGCAAGGGTGATGTGCTGTCTTCCGTCACCGCCCGAGTCTGCGGAGGCTGGGCGTCGGCGCCAGACGCAAGGGCTTCGACTTTGGGGAGTTCGTCGAGGCTGGCCAGGCCGAAGACTTCCAGAAAGCGCTTGGTCGTGCCATAGAGCAGCGGCCGGCCGATTTCTTCGGCGCGGCCGACGATCTTGATCAGATTGGCCTCGCGCAGCTTCTGGAGCATCTCACCGGCCGCCACGCCGCGGATGGCCTCGATCTCGGCGCGGCCGATGGGTTGTTTGTAGGCCACGACCGCCAGCGTCTCCAGGGCGGCGGGCGAAAGCTTGGCGTCTCTGCGGTCGGCGTGCACGCGGCTGAGCCAGTTGTTGTAGGCCGGCAGCGTCAGCATCTGATATCCACCGGCGACCTCCTCGATGCGGAAGCTGGCCGCGATCGACTCGTATTTCTCGTTAAGCCGCTCGATGTGCCGGCGCACGTCGCGTGCGTCGCCGACTTCCAGAATCTGGGCGATCTTGGCCGGCGCCAAGGGGCTGTCCGAAGCGAACAGGATGGCTTCGACCACGGATTCAGTGGTGACCTCGTGATCCGTCACGGCAGTGGGTTGGGCTTCTTCCATGCGCCTGATGCTACCTGCCCGGCAGCAATCCTTCCAGCGGCGGGAGTTTGGCTGGCGCTCGCACGAACCGTTACAATGCAGGCGAGGTGCGACAATGCCCCGGACAAAATCGCGACGCCGCCGAGAACATAGGAACTACGTCTTTCAGGTCCTGATCGAGCAGGACGAGGCCGGCTACTTCGTGGCTGAATGCCCGGCGCTGCGCGCTTGCTACACACAAGGGGCAACCTACGACGAGGCGCTCGAAAACATTCGCGATGTGATCGGGCTCTGCCTGGCCGACTTGAAGGCCCGCGGGCACGCCATTCCGCAACAACCCGAGATCATTGCGGTCAAGCGCGTGGAGATAGGCGCGTGAGCGGCGGCCAACTCCCGCGGCTCACGGCGCGCGAACTGGTTCGTGCTTTGGAGCGCATGGGCTTTGCACTTATCCGCAAGTCGAAGGGGAGCCATTGGCAATTCGAGCATAAGGATGGCCGCCGCACAACCATGCCGATGCACAAAGGCACAAACGTCGGTCCCGGACTACTGCGCAAGATTCTTCGCGACATCGATGTGAATCCCGATGATTTGCACAAGTGGCTCTGAGCTTTGCGCCGGGCGGATCGCGGATTTGTCTTTCGATGCGGGCTGATGCTGGGGGTAGGCGCCGCGTGACCTACGCGCACCCGGTGGCTGTGGCTTTCTTGTCAGCCGGGTTTGCATTTGCCACAAGGTTTGCGGCCGTCGGCAGCCGCTTCTTTGGCGGAGTTGTATTTGACCAGATTGCCTGGAGCGATCTTCTGGGCCCATTCGCAGTCCGGACGATGGTAGACGTTCGAGTTGCGGCTGCCGACTACGCCGCTGCTGGCAGGGGCGGCACCGTTGGTGGCGGGCTTGCCGCCCTTGGCCGGTGCGGCGGCGACGGTCTTGCCATTGCTGCCGCGGGCACGGATCTTCTCGGCGTTCGGCTTGCCCGCCACCGACCAAGCGCCGGCAACGAGCTTACCGCCGAAGAGCGCGGCGGCCCGCAGCCGCTCGACGCACAGATCGCCGCAGCGCTCGTTAAGCTGATCGTAATACTTCTCCTGCATCTCTCCAAAGCTGGACTCGTCAATCACGTTCAGCGCGCTGAGGATTTCTCGATCGGCCGTAAGGACCTCGTCTAATGTGCCCAGCGCCTCGGTCAAAACGGTGAACGAGCGCTCGCGCGGATTGCTGATGCCGTCGGTGTCGTCGGCCGTCAGGAGGATGTGTTGCTCGTAGTGCTCGCGATTGCGGCGGATCAATTCGTCGAAGACGCGCTGGCGCGCGTTCTGGTTTTCGTAATGGCGCTCGCCCGGACGCAAGCGGCCCAGCGACAGGTTGCCCGCTTCGAGGCCGTCGCTGTCGCGCGTCGCGTTAAACGGCAGGGCGGCGTCGAGGGCGAAATGCATCAGGTGCCCGGCGCACTCGATGATCTTGGACGCTTCGCCATCCTCAAAGGCATCGACGAGTTGCTTGAACGAGTCTTCGATGATCCATGGGAGCCGGCCGGCGTCGGGGCGTTTGAGGCGCGTGTACAGGCGGCGCGCCGCGATGTCATCGTGCGGCAAACGTGAGGCCGCCTCCAGCCGGGCCTCCTTCGTGGCCGCTTTGGCTTCGATATCCAGCATGATGTAGTGCCAGCGCGCCCGATCGCGTTTGTCAGGATCGCGCGTCCAGAGCACGTCTGGTTCGAGGCAGCGCTCTTCGAGTTCGGCCGCGTGGTCGCGAAAGATGGCAGCGATATCCGGCGGCAGGAGTTCGACGGCGCGCCGCGCGACGATTTGCTGGGCGACGGTGGCGTCGGCCCGCACGTCCGCGGGACCGAAGCCGAGCGGGACGGCAACGATTGCCAAGAAGATGCGGTCGTGTTTCATGGCAAAGTCTTTTCCACTCTCGCGCGAGAATGCCGTTGAATTTCGGAGACATTCTACCGAAAGCGACGCGCGCCGGCAAGTCGCCGTGGCGACCGGGTAGCCATGCGGCCGGGCATGCTTACCCGCTGCGCGTGAAAGCATGCCACCCCATGCGGGGTTGTCAATTTGGAGCGGGTGCGGCAGACTGGGAAGCGCGGTCCTGAAGCTGCGGAGCGGTGACGAAGCATGTCCGATCCAAACCTATCGACGCCAGCGGCGTCGGCGGATGCTACGCCGGCCATGCGGCAGTACCTCAAGCAGAAGGAGCAGGTCGGGGATGCGCTGCTGCTGTTTCGGATGGGCGATTTCTACGAAACGTTTTACGAGGACGCCAAGGTCGCGGCGCGCGTCCTCGGCATCACGTTGACCTCGCGCAACAAGGGCGAGAACCCGATCCCGATGGCCGGAATTCCATATCACGCGCTCAATAGCTACCTGCGCAGGCTGGTGGCCGCCGGCCTGCGCGTCGCCATCTCGGAGCAGATGGAAGACCCGAAGATGGCCAAGCAACTCGTGCAGCGCGACGTGGTGCGGATCGTCACGCCCGGAACGCTCACGGAGCCGTCGCTGCTCGGAGAGCGCGATGACAACTTCCTGGCGGCGGTGCAGGCGCGCGGGTCAGCCGTCGGCGCGGCCGTAGTGGAACTGTCGAGCGGCCGATTCGTGGCCTACAGCCCGTTGGGCGAACAGGCAGCCATTGATGAACTGGTACGGCTGCGCCCGGCCGAGGTGCTGATCGCCAGCGAATCCAGCGTGAGCACTGACCCAACCGCGCCGCAAGAGCGGATCGCGGCCCAACTGCATCAACTCTGCCAGACAGCGATTGGCCGCCGCCCGCCGCACGAGTTTTCCGATTTCGCCGCGCGCCGCGTGCTGCTGGAGCATTTCGGCGTGACGACGCTGGCGGGCTTCGGCTGGGAGGAGCACGAAATCGGCCTGAATGCAGCCGGGGCAATCCTCGCCTATCTCCGCGAGACGCAGAAGACGACGCTCGCGCACATCACGGCCATCCGGCGGCATGTCAGCGAGCGCTATGTGCATATCGATCACAACACCTGGCGCTCGCTGGAGATCGAACGGACGCTGCGCGGCGGGTCGCGTGCCGGCAGCCTGCTGGAGGCGATCGATCGTGCGGTGCATCCCATGGGCGCGCGGCGCTTGCGGCAGATGTTGCGGGCGCCGCTGACCAGCGCCGCAGAGATCACCGCGCGGCAAGTCGCGGTCGAGGCGCTGCGTGAGAATGACACCGCGCGGCGCGACGCGCGGGCCACGCTCAAGAACCTGTCCGATATCGAGCGGATCGCGGCGCGCGTCGCGCTGTCGCGCGCTACGCCGCGCGATCTGGCCGGTCTGAGCCAGACGCTCAGCGAAATCCCGGCGCTGCGCGCGGCGCTGAGCGAGCCGGTCGATCCGCTGTTGCGCCGGATTTACGACGATTTGGACGGGCTCGAAGATCTGGCCGGGCGCTTGCGCGGCGCGATCCAGTCCGATGCACCAGCGACGATCCATGACGGCGGTATCATCGCCGATAGCTTCGATGCCGAGCTCGATCGGCTGCACGCCATCGGCCGCGACGGCCAGACGTGGCTGGCTGAGTATCAGAAGATTCAGATCGCCGAGACCGGCATTCCGTCGCTGAAGGTCGCGTACAACAGCGTATTTGGTTACTACCTCGAAGTGACCAACACGCATGCCGCCAAGGTGCCGCCGCACTACGTCCGCAAGCAGACGGTGCGCAACGCCGAGCGCTACATCACCGACGAACTCAAGCGCTTCGAGCATGACGCTCTGACGGCACGCGAACGGGCAAACGAACTGGAAGCGCGGCTGTTCGAGCAGCTCCGCCGCGAAGTGGCGCAGCGGCTGCCTGATCTGCAGCGCGTCGCTGACGCGATCGCGCTCCTGGACGTGCTGGCCGGCTGGGCGGAACTGGCCGTGCAGCGGCGCTACGTGCGGCCGACGATCGCGGATGGGCCGGCGGTGCACATCGTGGACGGTCGCCATCCCGTGCTCGAGCAAGCGCTGGCGGATGGCTTCGTGCCGAACGATTGCCGGCTCGATCCGCGCGAGGCGCGCGTGCTGGTCATTACGGGGCCCAATATGGCCGGCAAAAGCACTTACATCCGGCAAGTCGCGCTGCTGGTCTTGCTGGCCCAGACCGGCTGCCCCGTGCCGGCGGCCTCGATGAGCTGGTCACTCACCGACCGCATCTTCGCGCGCGTCGGAGCTTCGGATGAGATCACGCGCGGCCAATCCACCTTCATGGTCGAAATGACCGAGGCCGCCAACATTTTGAATCACGCCACCGCGAGTTCGTTAGTGGTTCTCGATGAACTCGGCCGCGGGACAAGCACCTTCGACGGGCTGGCGCTGGCCTGGGCCATCACCGAGCATCTGGCCAATCGGATCGGCTGCCGCACGCTGGTGGCCACGCACTATCACGAACTCACCGAATTGGCCGAACTGCTGGCGGGTGTGCAGAACTGCAACGTAGCGGTGCGCGAGGCACCCGGCGGCGACGGCGCGGGCATTATCTTTCTGCACAAGATCATTCCCGGCGGCACGGACAAGAGCTACGGCATTCACGTCGCGCGGCTGGCCGGCGTACCCAAGCCAGTGCTGGAGCGCAGCCGCGAAATTCTGGCCGAGCTGCAGCGCGGCTTCGTGCGCGAGTCGCAATCGCCGAAGCTGGCCCGCACACGCACCCGCCAGAACGCGCAGATGTCCCTGTTCCGCGATCCAGCGGAGGAGATCGCCGCGGAGCTTTCCGGAATTGACCTCGAGCGGCTTACGGCGGACGATGCACTGATGCAAATTCGCAATTGGCGCGCGCGGCTCGCAGATTCATGAATCGCCGTTGGCGGATCGGACGGCCGGGCTACAATAATGCGTATGAGCACGGTCCGGTACCCGAAATCGCTGACCGGAACCTTCATGGCCATCGAAGCCAACAAAGATCGATTGCTACGTACAGCCCGCGCGCTCGATGCTGCCGGCATTCCTTATGCCATCATTGGCGGTATGGCGGTGCAGACCTGGGTGTCAACGATCGACCCGGATGCGATTCGCTTCACCAAGGACGTCGACATGCTCATGCGGCGCGAAGATCTGCCGCGCGCCCAGCAGGCGCTGGGCGCGGCCGGCTTCGCCTTCCAAGAGGTCATGGACGTCGGCATGTTCGTGGATGCAAACGACCCCTCGCCGAAGCGCGCGGTCCACCTGATCTGGGCCGGCGAGAAGGTGCGCAGCCAGGACCTCTGCCCCGCTCCGCCGGTCGAACATCGGCGCACCGTGCCGGAGGGTTACCAGGTGATCGAACTCATCGATCTGGTAAAGATGAAGCTGACCGCCTATCGGCGCCACGATCAAGTCCATCTGACCGACATGATCTCGGTCGGCCTGGTTGATCGGGACACGCTAGCACAGCTTGCCCCCGAACTGGCGGCCCGCCTGGAGCCCCTGCTCGTCGAGCTGGGCCGCTGATCGACGTTTCCGCGTTGACAGGCTTCGTGGTGCTTCTTACTGTACCTCCGCGCGACGGCGGCGCGACGGCCGCTGCACGCACGAGGTGCTCGCTTGAATCGAACTCCACTGCACGATCTTCACGTTCAGCTCGGCGCGAAAATGGTGGACTTCGCCGGGTGGGAGATGCCGCTGATGTACCGCGGCATCATCGAGGAGCATCAGCATACGCGCAATGGCTGCTCGGTTTTCGACGTCTCTCACATGGGGCGATTGAAGCTGACGGGCGCGGATGCCGGGGCGCTGCTGCAACTGGTCTGCACGCGCAATGTCGCCGACCAGTCGCCGGGTGTCTCGCGTTATTCGCACGTCTGCCGGGAGGATGGCGGCATCCTGGATGATGTGATCGTTTCGCGCTACGAGAATCACTGGCTCATGGTGTGCAACGCCTCCAACCGCGACAAGATCGTGGTCTGGCTCGAGCAGCACGCGGCCGGAAAACAGGTGGATATCGTCGATCAGACCAGCGACACCGCCATGCTGGCGATTCAGGGTCCGCGGACGGTGGAGTTGGCCGAGCGCCTGCTGCCGCTCGATCTGAAGTCGCTGAAGCGCTATCACTTCCTGACCGGCAGCTACATCGGCATGCCCTATACGATTTTTCGCAGCGGCTACACCGGCGAGGATGGCTTCGAAGTGATCGTTCCGGCCGGCGTAGCCCGACTGATCGCCAGCGAACTGTTTGCCGGCGGCGGGCCCGGCGGCCAGGGCGAGGTCCGCCCGGCAGGCCTGGGGGCGCGCGACACGCTGCGGATGGAGGCGGCCATGCCGCTCTACGGTCACGAGTTGACCGAATCAGTCGACTCGCTGTCGGCCGGTCAGGGTTGGTGCGTCGATCTCAGCAAAGATTTCGTCGGCGCCGACGTGCTGCGGCGCCTCACGGAGCGCGGCCTGCCGCAGAAGCTCGTGGGTCTGGAGTTGGCGGGGCGGCGCATCGCCCGGCAGGGCGCCCGCGTTTTCGCGGGCGATTCGGCCGTGGGCGCGGTGACCAGTGGCACGCTCAGCCCGACGCTCGGCAAGAGCATCGCCATGGCGTTTGTCGCCGCCGAGCGCGCCTCCGAGGGCGGTTCGCTCGATATCGAGATCGCCCAAGCGCGAACGCCGGCGCTCATCGTGAAGTTGCCGTTCTACAAGCGCAAGTGAGCCGCGGAGAAGCGCAGATGCGTGTGGGCCGCGGATGAACGCGGATCAACGCGGATTTCATGTGGAGGCAAGCAGTTCATGCCCGTCGCGAACGATCGCAAGTACCTGGATACGCATGAGTGGTTCAAGGTGGAGCGCGACCTGGTGACGATCGGCATCACGCCCTTCGCGGCGAACGAGTTGACCGACATCACGTTTGTCTCGCTGCCGCCGATCGGCAAGCAGGTGACGGCCGGCAAGGCCTTCGGCGAAATCGAGTCGGTGAAGGCCACCTCCGAGCTATTCACCGCGCTCGGCGGCGAGGTCGTGGCGGTCAACAACGAACTGACGGCGCATCCGGAATGGGTGAATGAGGACGCGCTCGGCAAGGGCTGGATGATCAAGCTGCGCAGCCCGGACCTTTCGCCGCTTGGCAAGCTCATGGACGGGCCGGCCTACGACAAGTTCACCGGCGGAAAGTAAGCTTCTGGAACAGCCGCAAAGAGGCACGAGAGGCACAAAACTCAATCCCAATCAATCTGCTAGCCACGGCTGGGCGCCCCCGCGCAATTGACAAGTCTTCAGGTTGGGCATTTAATAGTTCGCCGAGCACCGCTAGCTCAGTTGGTAGAGCAGCTGACTCTTAATCAGCGGGTCGAAGGTTCGAGCCCTTCGCGGTGCAGTCCCGCAATCCGCCGCACCGCTTCGCGTGCGGTCGCGTAACCCCGCAATTCGCAAAGACTTACG
>DASXUA010000417.1:0-5953 GCA_036505095.1 Phycisphaerae bacterium | reverse complement strand
GACGTGATCGCCTATCCCAAGACGCAGCGCGCCGTCTGCCCGCTCACCGGCGCGCCCACGCCTGTATCAGAAAAGCAACTTCAGGAATTGCACTTGCGCGTGCAAAAGTGACACGCGCGCTGGTGCAACCTGTGGCTCTCGATGAACGCCGCGGCCAACTCAGGGCTGCGGCGGCAGGACGACGCCATTCCACACGTTCTGCGTGTCGGTGCCGTTGAGCAGTTGTACCAGGCGCAGCAGGTCCTGGGTGTTGACGGTCCCGTCGCGATTCATGTCGCCGCCGGCGACCACTGCGGGCGTCGCGCACGTGCCGGCGCTGGCGCACACGTTGAGCTTGCCAATCAGCGAAAGCAGGTCCTGCGTGTTGACCGTCGAGTTGCCGTCACTGTCGCCGGGCAAAAAGCCCAGGTCTACCGAGTTGGCACTCGCCAGGATCGTCGCGCCGTCCGAGTCCTTCACGTTGGCTTTGATGGTGTTCCAGGCGCCCGGAACGATCGGACGATTGAACGCCAGCACGTACGAATTGGCCGCCATGCCGGGCGTCACCGAAGTGATCGTCAGCGCCGGCAAGCCCGAGAGGTTCGAGGTCAATATCACGCTGAACGAAGCCGGCGTCAGGGGCCCGCCGCTGAACAAATCAACGACCGGCTCGCTGAAGGTGATCGTCAGCGCCGAGACACCCTGCGGATTGCCCGCACTCTGGTCTTGCAGGATATCGATGAAGCCGTTGGCCGGGTCGCTGGAGGCGATCGTCGGCGGGATATTGGGCACTGTTACGTTGAACTGCTTGGTGATCGACGTCCCCGTGTTCCCGGCCCAGTCCAAAGCCGTGATGAAATACTCGACCGTGCTGCCGCCCGCCTGATCGGGAATGACGCCGCGATAGATCTCACCGCCGGAATAGCGCATGTCCACGATGCCGCTGCCGCTGCCACCGGCGATCACGTTCCAATGCAGCCGCACGTTGTGGAAGAACGCGCCGTTGTCACCCGTGATCTGATCGCGCACCACCGAGCGCACTATGAAGCCGTTCGGGTTGGAATTGGCCGATGGCCCCAGGGTTGTGAAATTGGGAAATGTCGGCGCCCGCGTGTCGGCAACGGTGCTGGCACCCAGGCCCAGATAGAGGCGGTTGCGGAAGCTACCGGATTCACCCTGTCCGGTCACCACGTCCGGTTTGCCGTCATTGTTCAAATCGCCGACGGCGATATCCAGCGAGCTGTCCGTGATGGCGGTGAACGCGCCGGAGAGGATCGAGAACACGCCGCTGCCGTTGTTGATGTACAGGCGCTCGGTGGAGCCCAGGGAGGCGACGACGAAATCGAAATCACCATCGCTGTCGACGTCCACAAATTGAGAATCGTTATCGTCGATGGCTGGGTTGTTTACCCCCGGCAGGGCGGTGGTGGTGATATTCGTGAAGAACGGCGAGACGCTGGAACCGCCGAACATCTGATCGGTCGCCCCGCCGCCGTTGATCGTGAACAGGTCGATGTCGATGTCGCCGTCGATGTCGGCCGGCGCGATGGAATAGGAGCTCCCGCTGGTGGGGATGTTGCCCGTGGTAATGTCCGTGAAGTGCCCGGCACCGTCGTTGCGGTAGACCCGGGTGGTGCCGCCCTTGCGCGCGATCAACGCGTCCAGGTCCAGGTCGCCATCGATATCGACCCAGTCGATGTCCATCGGGGAGGGCACGTTTTGAATCGGCAGGCGGCTGTTGGTCTCGTTCAGAAACTTCGCAATGGCCGGCTCATTCAAATGGTTGATGAAGAGCTGATCCTGCAGGGTCGGCGATCCGGTCTGATTCCCGTTGCAGAAATAGATGTCCAGGTCGCCGTCATCATCGACATCGGCCAGCGAGGCCTCCTCGCTCCACAGCGTGATGGTCGGGAACAAGGACGCGGTCATGTTGGTGTACACGCCGGTGCCATCATTGATCAGGAGCATGGGCTGGTTGCCGAAAGTCTGGGCGACCACGATGTCCAGGTCGCCATCGTTGTCCACGTCGGCGAAATCCATGTCGCGCGCATAGGCCGTGATGCCGATCAGGCGCGTGGACGATTCGTCGTGAAAATATCCCGGTCCTTCGCCGGGATTCGGCGGCGGCATGGTGTTGCCCACGTTGATATACAGCCGCTGCTGCTGCGGCGGTGGCGAGGCGGAGGAGTAACCGGCGCCGTTGGCGAAAAGGATGTCGAGGAAACCATCGCCGTTCGCATCGCCGATGTCCACCGCGTTGCTGTACTGCATCGGGTCCGGCTGCGGCAGCAGCCGCGTCGTGGATAGCTCGAGGAAGTAACTCTGACCGGCCGCCGTACCGCTCCCTACGCTCGCGGCAGCGACCAATCCGCACAGCCAGAATCCCGGCATCTGTCGAACGACTCTCACGGCGATGGAAATGCGCATACTGTCCGCTCCTTGATAGATCCGTTCCCATCCGGCTTGGCGCGCCGGTCCAAGCACGCCATTCTATCGGGAATGCCCAGTTGGATCAAATACCCCGGCCGCGCGGCGACGCTCGCTTCCAAACCGGTCGCGATCGAGCGGCCGGTCCATGCGTCCGGTACGCGCTTGACCCGCCCGCACGGCCCGATATAGTCGCCACATCGAGGGTGACTGGCGGGGGACGATGCTCGGCGCGAGACTCGCCCTCGTCACATTCAGGGAGGCAGCACGATGGCCAGGACCACAACGCTCAAGGGGAAACCGTTCGATCTGGAAGGTCCCGAACTTAAGGCGGGACAGAAAGCGCCGGACGCGACGCTCAAGAAATCGCTGGTGGACGATGTGCGCCTCTCGCAGTCGAGCGGCCGCAATCGCATCATCAGTGTGGTGCCGTCGCTGGACACGCCGGTGTGCGCCGAGCAGACCGTGCGCTTCAATCAGGAGGCCTCAAACCTCACCACTGTCGATTTCTATACCATCAGTTGCGACCTGCCGACGGCGCAGAACCGCTTCTGTGGCGAGAAGGGCATCAATCGCGAGCGGATGAACGTGCTGAGCGACCACCGCGATACCAGCTTCGGCAAAGCCTATGGAACGCTGGTGCCGGCGCTGCGGATCGAATGCCGGGCCGTTTTTGTCGTCGACAAGAGCGACACGATCCGCTACGCCGAATACGTGCCCGAAATCGCGTCGCATCCGAATTACGACGCGGTGCTGAAGGCCGCCAAGTCGCTGTGAGCCGCGCGACTCAGGACTCGGCCCCACGTATCGAGGACGGCTTGCGATGAGTCAGTTCAATCCGCCTTCACCGCCGGCCGCCGGTCCGCCGGTCGTCGGCCCGGGCTACCTGCCGACGGACGGCTACCAGCGCCCGCCGCTGAGCGTCGCGGCCGTGGTGGGGTTTGTTTCCAGCCTGTTGTTCTGCATCCCCGTGGTCGCGCCGTTGGTGGGTATCATCAGCGGGTTGGTCGGCGTTTTCACAACGGCTGGCGGCAAGCGGCGCGGACAGTGGATGGCGATCGCGGCGATTCCGATCGCATTGCTCGTCGGGGCCGGCCAGGGCGCGGTGGGCTATCTGGGCGTGCGGATGTTTGTCCAGTCCTTCCAGGCCGAACGCCGCTACGTCCGACCACTCTTCGAGAGTGGCGGGGACACCGCGGCCAAAGTCGCGAATCTGTATCCGCACACTTCGCGTCGGTTCCAGCAACGGATCAGTCAGGAGCAACTCGCGGCGTGGGTCGAACAGGTCCGCGCCAAGCATGGTACGCTGCAAAGTGCGCGGCCGACGGAGCAGCCTTTGACCTCGGATGCTCAAGGCCGAATGGTCATATCGATCGCCGGCAGCTTCAGCAAAGGCTCGGCGCCCTACTCAATCGCGCTGCTGCCGCAACTCCACATCGTCATCGACGACATCACGGTCGATGGCCAATCACCGCTGTCGAGCCCTTGACTTTCCGCAGCATATATCTCACGACTCGTGCACGCGCACGCCGAGCCCGAAGGAGTCGGCGGGCTGCGGTACGCCGGCGGGTTGGAGATGCTGCATGACGGCCCACGCCAGTCCCAACTCTGTCACGGCATCCAGGAAATCGTGCGGGTCGACGGGCTTGGCGACGTAGGCGGCCGCACCCAGTTCGTAGCTGCGCGCCAGGTCCGGCGGCTCGCGCGAAGACGTGAGCATGACCACCGGAATGTGTTGCAGCTCCGGATCGGCCTTCATCTGCTGGAGCACCTCCATGCCGCCGATTTTCGGCAGCTTGAGGTCCAGCAGCACGACGGCCGGATGTCCGCTGCCACGCATGCGGTAGAGACCGCGCTGGTGGAGATAGTCGAGCGCCTCGACGCCGTCGCGGACGACGACCACTTCATTCGCCAACCGGCTCTGGGCTAGCGCCGTCAAGATGAGTTCGACGTCGTGGCTGTTGTCCTCGACCAGCAGGATGGGCTGCAAATCATTATTCTGATGCATGCGCGGGCCTTTCCATTTCCAGGATCACGCGGCGCTCGCTTGCGCGGCGTGACCGTCGCGAACACGAGCGGGCGCGTTGGACACGCCCAGTGGCTCGACCTTGAAAATATTAGCCCGGCTCATCCTGCTCGCCAACTCAAAAGTGTGCTGAGTCTCGCGGCGGCTCCTGCGTCAGCGGCTGTGGTCGGCGACGGCCGCGCGCGCGGCCTTTCACCGCTGAGCCCGCTGGTCCACTGACGTGTCGTGATGCTCGGGAATTTTCAGGGAGCGTAGTCGCCCGTGAACATCTGTTGGAATAGAGCGAAATCAAACAGATCGACCGTACTGTCGCCGTTTGAATCCAACAAGCGACAGGCAGTGCCGCCGCCGTCACCGGTCATGCACCCGGCAAGAAGGTGGTACTCATCCAGATCGACGTCGCCGTCGCCGTCCAGATCAAAGGGTACCGGCGTGTTGGGCGCCGAGTATGTGGCCGGCGCGATGTAGTAGTCGCTCGGGTTGTTCTCCAATCCGCCGTTGTACTGGATGCTCAAGCCCGATTCCGGCGCGATGGTCTGCGTATTGACGGCGACCGTGATCAGATCGTCGCCATTACCCGGTCCCCATGGCCAGAGGTGCGCTTGAATGGCTACGGATGCGCGCGCTGCTCCTTGGTAAGAGCCCGTCGGTGACCATTCGACGAAATCACGCATCGTCCACCAGAATCCAAAACTCGGTGTGTTGATCAGAATCTGAAAGAGCGAGGCATTGCCAGCCGCGGGCAGCGGACTGTCGCCGGGCGTGGGCGTACATGTTGTCTCGGGGGGTGTTGGGCAGCACGGGTCGGCCCAGACCTCATGAACGATGACACTGGGATCGCCGGGACTGGGACCGGTCGAGTAGTTTCCATTCACCCCCTGATCCCAGCGGATCGTCAAATACTCGCCGGCACCCAGCATAATGCCCGGCGTGAGGGGGATGCCCGGGCAGTGTTGGGGAACCTCTAACAGCCGGAAGTAGAATGAGCTCGGCTGAATGCAAACCCACCAGGTCGTCAAGTCGACCGTGTAGGGCCCGTTGTTATACAACTCGATCCATTGGCCGGTTGTTGAATTCGCGGTGGGCGCGAGCAGTACCTCGCTGATCACGACTTCACCGCGCAGCGCACGGGCGCCAATGGCGGCTGCGGCGAGCATGATCCAGAAAGAATTGCGAAGCCGATGCGCTGAGCGCGGCGCAGGTGCGTCGTATCGGTCGCGGGCCGCACGCGGTTTTCGATCCGAGTTCATTTCGCCCTTGAGTGCGACCATGTTGGCGAAACCATGCTACGGCGCGGCGCTCTTGCGGAGAAGACCGCGCTGCACGTTTTGGGGAAAACGCGCCAGGCCAATGAAAAAGGGCTGCCCACCCCTCTCCGAGCGAGCAGCCCACGGTTTACTTTTCCCTTCCTTTCAAGCAGACGCGTGCTGCGCCCGCCTGATGTTTATCGACGTCGGCGCGCGGCAGCCAGTCCGCCGAGCGCCAGCAAAAGCAGCGTCGAAGGCTCGGGCACAATGGTGA
>DASXUA010000416.1:0-5828 GCA_036505095.1 Phycisphaerae bacterium | reverse complement strand
GCCTCGATTTCGTTGGCGATCAGAATGTCCACGCCGCTCAGGGATACCTCGCGTGCCGGGGCTGGATTGAGAATGACGGTTCGGGCGCGCGGCAGCTTGTAGGGAGTCTCGAGCTGCGTGAGCGCGATGTCGTGCCGGCCGATGGAGCGGACGTGGGCATTGGCGCCGGGCGCGACGGTAATCAGATTGCGTCCAGCAGCGTCGACAGAAATCAGAGCCACGCCAGTGTGGGCGGAAACGGTTCGGACCGCGCGGACGTCGACACCCTGTTTGCGCAGGTTCTCGCGCGCCATCCGGCCGTATTCATCACGACCGACGCAGCCGATAAAGCGCACGGACGCGCCCAGCCGGGCGGCCGCCACGGCCTGATTCGCGCCTTTGCCGCCAGGCACAACGCGGAACTGGCGCGCCAGGACCGTCTCACCCGCTGCGGGTAGCCGATCACCGCTGCACACCAGATCGATGTTGATGCTGCCAATGACGGTGATGGTCCGCATGGGTGGCATGCTTTCACGCCCGCCGCGGCGGGTGAACTGCGCGGGTAAGCATGCCCTAACCGCAACATGGCTACCCGGCTAAAGCCGTGAAGCCATGCCACCCGCTCGCGATTGGCACGGGCAAGCTGCGCTTGCCCATGCCACCCATCTTGGAACAGCATCACGCCAGCGCCGGTTTCAACTCGGTGGTCGGGCGGGCGGGCCGCGCGTCGAGTCGTTCGCCGGACGCGGGTAGTGCAGCGGGTCTGGCGGCCGTTGGATGCGTCAGTTCCTCGCCGAAGCGCACCAGCCGGGCGCTGTTGAAGATCACCACGGCACTGGCGATCGTGTGGAAGAACGCCGCCCAGACCGCCGGCAGCTTCCCGAGGATGGCCAGCGGACCGAGAATGACGATGAACACCACGCCGAACATCAGGTTCTGCCAGATGACGCGCGTGGTCGCCCGCGACAGGCGGATCAGGAACGGCAAGCGGCTCAGATCGTTGTTCATGAGCGCGATCGAGGCCGAATTGATGGCCACGTCGCTGCCGGCCACACCCATCGCGATGCCCAGATCGCCGGCGGCCAGCGCGGGGGCATCATTGACGCCGTCGCCGATCACCGCCACGCGATGCCCGCGGCGCTTCAGATCATCGACCAATGCCAGCTTCTCGGCCGGCAGCACTTCGGCCTGCACCTCGGTGCAGCCCATCTCGGCCGACACGCGCCGGGCCACCGACCACTTGTCGCCGGTCACCATGGTCAGGTTGCGAATGCCCAGGTCGCGCAGCGAATCGATCGCGGCCCGCGCCTCCGGACGGGTGCGGTCTTCCAGACCGACCCAGCCGATGCAACGTCCATTGCGCGTGACGTACAGCATGCTGAGGCCTTCGGCTTCCTGAAAATCCGGATTCTTCAGGAGGCTCATGTCGGCCCCGCGTTCGGCGAGCCAATTGCTGCGGCCGACCATGACCGAGGCGCCATCGAACTTCGCCGCGACGCCGCGGCCGGAAACTTCTTCGAAACCCTCTGGGCGCGTGAGCGTCAGGTTCGCCTGCCGCGCAATGATGACCAGCGCCTTGGCAGCCGGATGCTTGCTGAGCTGCTCGGCCGAGGCGGCGGTCAACAACAGCTCGGCCCCGTCCACGCCGGGCGCCGGCTTGAGCTGCGTGACGGTCAACTCACCCGTGGTGAGCGTACCGGTCTTGTCGAAAACAATGGCCGTCAGCGCGCGGGCATATTCCAGATTGACGACATTCTTGATCAAAATGCCCAGCCGTGCCGCGGCGCTCAGAGCCGCCACCATCGCGGTCGGCGTGGCCAGAACCAGGGCACACGGGCAGGCCACCACCAGAATCGCGATGGCGCGTTGCATGCCGTCGCGGCTGCCGTGCAGCAGGAACAGCACGATCGCCGCGATCATCAGGACGGTCGGCGTATACCAGCTTGCGTAGCGGTCGATCAGCCGCATCAGGGGAATGCGGGTCTTCTCGGCCTCGAGGATCAGCGACTGCACGCGGCCGAGCGTCGTATCGGCGCCGGCCTTGGTCACGCGGATGTCCAGCGCGCCGGTCAGGTTGCTCGTTCCGCTGAAGACTTCCTCGCCGGGCCGCTTGTCGACCGGCAGCGACTCGCCCGTAATGTTGGCCTGATTAACGGTCGAGTCGCCGCTGAGCACCACGCCATCGGCCGGAATATTGTCGCCCGGGCGGACGCGGATGATCTCTCCGGCATGCAGCTCGCGCGCCTCGACAAGCTGCTCGCTGCCGTCGGCCACCAGCCGATGCGCCTTCTCGGGCGTCAGGCGGATCAGCGATTCGATCGAGGCTCGGGCACCCAAAGCGGTGCGGGTTTCGATCAGATTCGAAAGCACCATGAAAAACGCGATGATGCCGGCTTCCTGGTACTCGCCGAGCGCGATGGCGGCCACAATGGCCATGGCCACCAGCTCATCCATGTGCGTGTGGCCTTCCCACAGATGCTTCAGAGCGTGCCAGATGAGCGGCAACGCCAGCATCAGCGCCCCCACCAGAGCAATCAGGTCGGCGTGCGGAATGCGGGGCGAGCCCTTGGCGTCACGGATCGGCGAGCCGGAAAACAAGTACTGGGCAAGGAAAGAGCTGACGACCAGCATCCCGCCCAGCAGCGTCAGGACCAGCAAGCGGCTGGCGCTGCGCGTCTCCTGGGCGACGGCTTGCTTGATGTGGTCGTGGGCCATGCAGACGATCTCCTGGTTTTGAGTACTCGGGAGCGGACCCCCTCCACCCGGTCCGCCGCTAGCGACGCACAGATTAGGGTACTACGTTCCGGCCGGTTATCAAGTTCTCGGGGGAGTTTTCAGTTTTCAGTTTTCAGTTTTCAGCGTTCAGAGCCGGCGTGTCCTCACCCGGCGTTTTCCAGCTTTGGCACCCGTTCATGACGGCGCCGCCGAGCTGCGGCTCGTCGACCTGCTCCATCGCGGTCGCCTGACTGTTGTGCCCCGTTCAGAATCGCGACCGTGAGGCAGCGATACGGATCGTTCCCAGCGGATGATCGGCCAAAGCGCTCTCCGCCGCGGCGGATCGCGGTTCTGAAAGTGGACGGCCCAGCCAGTCACGTGATGTGCCTGGCATATGGAATGCCTATGTGGCGCTCGCCGATCCGCGCCGGATTCCAAAATCGTTTTTGTTTCCTATTCGCGCGGGCCGATGCTATAGTTGAACGCAGTTCGCTTGAGGCGACTGCCATGTTCGACCGGGAGCATGTTTGATTGAACCGATAAGCGAACCCTGGGAGGCTTAATACGGATCGTCGGGCGAACGTGCCTTGTGCATGCGGCTTTGGCGACCGATAGCCGCCCCCGTGAACGAAGGGTTCCATCAAACTCCTCCCACCGGCATTGCGGTGGTTTCCTCAATCGGACCCACGGTGGGCTTGACGATTCGTCGGCAAGCCCATTTTTATGCGCCCGCCCAGTTCACGCCGTTTCGGGCCTTTCGCCCGGCTTGCCGCGCGCGGGTATGATGGACCTGCGCCCCGTCAGCGAAGCACGAATATTATGAATCCGGACGAACTCAAGCAGACGCTCGAGCAACTCGCCGCGCGGCTGGCGCGGCTGGAGGAACATCTTGGGCTGACCGAGGCGCGCCGCCCACGCGCGGCAGTGGACCAGGTGCCGGATATCACGCCGCAGCCGCTCGAATTGAAGACGCCCCCAGAGGTGCGCCGCGAATCGTGGATTGAGGCGTACTCCGCACATGAAGCTGAATCACACGCCACCGGTGAGGCGCGCCTGCGGGAGCGGCCCGATTTCCGGGCGCGCGCCGCGGCGATCCTCGCGCGCGAGCGCGAAACCGTAGCCGCCAGTCCCCAGACGGGCGAAACCGACGTCACCGCCCGCACCAAACTCGAAGTGCAGATCGGAACGCGCTGGATGGCGTGGGTCGGCGCGCTCGTGGTGGTGCTGGCGGTCGCGTTCTTCGTAAAGCTGGCCTACGACCAAGGCTGGTGGGGTCGGCTGCCGCCACTGGCGCGCTGCCTATTGTCGGCGGGCTTTGGCGCCGCGCTGCTGGTGGCGGGCGAAATCGCGCTGCGCCGCGTGGGGCGCGTCGCGGCTGTTGGACTGTTCGGCGCCGGCATTGGCACGCTTTATCTGACGTCCTACGCCACGTTCCGCTATTTCGGTCTGCTCACGCAGGCCGGGGCGTTCGGGCTGCTGATCGGGGTGGCGATTCTCGGTTTCATCATCACGCTGCGCGCGCGGATGCGCACCATCGGCGTTTTGTCGATCGTCGGCGGATATCTCAGTCCGGTTCTGCTCGCGAGCGCCTCGTCCTTGCCCTGGGCGTTGCCCATGTACCTGACGATGCTGCTGGGCGTCAGCCTGGGACTGTCCGCCGCTCTCAGTCCGTTCCGCACGCTGCGGTACGTGGCGTTGGCCGGGCACGCGGCGATCGGCCTGGCGTGGGCCATCGACGAAGGCCCGACCAACCTCACCATCGCGATTATCTTCATGGGCGTGTCGTGGGCCCTGGTTACGGCCGAAGCAGTGTACGTCGCACAGCGCAACGAATCCGAGATCGGCAACGCCATAGCCAGCCTGCTGTTCACGGCCTGGTTCGTGACCATCGGTTGCTGGGTTCTCGCACAAAATCGACCCGCCGGCCGCGACTGGCTCGGCCTGTTCACCGCCGCCATCGCCGGTTTGAGCGCGGCGCTGGCGATGAATATCGGTCCCGGCCTGCGGTCGCTGCGCTTCAGACCGCAACGAGCAGTGGAGACGCTGGCCGCCACCCTATGGTTGGAGGCCGGCGTGTTGCTGGCCGCGGCGATCGCTCTGCAATTCAAGGGGTATCACGAATCCATTGGCTGGCTGGCGCTGGGGCTAGCGTGCGTCGAGGCGGGCCGCCGCCTGCCTTCGAAAGGCGTTTCGGTATTCGGGCTGATTGTCGGCGGGCTGGCGCTACTGCGCGTCAGCACTCTAGACCGGATGGTGTTCAGCATGAACGCCGTGCTGTGGAGCAGCGGCGCGGTTTCCGCGACCAAGTGGTCGATCCTTGCTGTGGCGGCCGTGATTGCCACGCACGCGGCGGCGCGGCGGTTGGCCGTCATCGAGTCCCGATCGCCCGAAACTCTGCCCATCATGATCGCGGGAATTGGGACGCTCGGCTGGCTTTGGGCGTGCGCGGTTGCATCCAGCGGCCTGGCAATGACGGCCGGGTGGCTGCTGGGCGCGGTCCTCTTGCTCGCATTCCAGAAAGCAGGCCGTCGACAGCTCTATTGCGAACAGGCACAGTTGGTGTTGGTCGCGGTCACCTGCAAATGGCTGATCGGCGATGAGTTGGTGCGGCGGCTGGATCCCACTTGGAGTCCCACCTCCGCGCTGCCCGTGCTGAACGGGCAGATGGCGATGGCTGTCACGATCGCCGCATGCGTCTGGTGGGCAGCACGACTGCGATCGACAGATCGGGGCGCATCGCAAACCGGCTGGGCTCCTGCTGGCCTCGCGCTCCTGTTGATCTGGGGCTTGGTCTTCGAGACAGACCGTATCATCGGCCGGTGGGAACTCGCCCACGCGACGAACTGGAAACCCACCTGGCCGCCGCTGCAGACGCGCATGCTGTGGTGGACCTTCCTGAGCGCAGCCAGCGGCCTGCTCATGCTGCTGATCGGCCGTCGCCGCACACACCGTCGGCTGATTGAGACGGGAACGGTGCTGATGGTTGCGGCCGCGCTGTTCTGGTTGGCAATTGATACCGTCGGCTGGCGGGTGGTCGCCAGCACGGCCGCGGCCTGGCTGGTGCTCAATCAGCAGTTCCTGATCGGCGTGTTTCTCGTTCTGGCGCTCAGCCTGGCGGTGCGGCTGATCCGGGT
>DASXUA010000415.1:0-6550 GCA_036505095.1 Phycisphaerae bacterium | reverse complement strand
ACGTTGCGCTTGCTCTGGAGTGCGAGCCATTGGCGCTTGCGCCGTGGCTCATCCCGCCGCCGGTAGTGCTCCGAGACCGACCTCGATGACTCCATCCAACCTCTTCACGTTCTCTGCGCCAAGCAGCTCACGTACGCGCGCATCTGCCGATTGCCAGCGCCGCAGCCCCTCGGCGCGCTTCATCCGCCCGGAACTCGTGATTCGGACGCTGCGCGTCCGTCGGTCGGCTCCGGCCACCCACTCCAACCAACCGGCTGCAATCAGCGGCTTGAGCGTCCGTGTGAGCGTAGAGGGCTCCAGCGCCATGGCTTTGGCCAAGTCGCAGGGGCGCGCGGGACCGTGTTCCAGAATCTGCGTCAGCACCCAGAACTGAGTCATCCGCAGGCCCACCTTCCGGAGCTCGGCATCGTAGTGGCGGCCCATCAGACGAACCAGTTGACGCAACTTCGTGTCGGTGCAGGCAAAGTCATTGGCCACAGAACGTTCGTTCAGTAATGTGGCAACGACGGCTGACGACTCGATGTCAAGCCGCGATGATCAGGAGGGTTTCGACGGGCGGGCCGGCTTCTCGTCCAGCGCGTGTGTCTCGTCGATGAATCGGCGGCTCGAGGCGAGGATCTCCTTGCGAGTGCGCTCGGACTCCACGGCCCGCGACAGCACCAGCGCGCCCACGCATTGGGCGATCAATGCCCACGCGGCATCCGGGTCGCCGATGCGAGCGCTCCAGCTC
Organism: Phycisphaerae bacterium; assembly: GCA_036505095.1. GTDB lineage: Bacteria > Planctomycetota > Phycisphaerae > UBA1845 > UBA1845 > DASXUA01. The sequence continues at coordinate 5,820 of DASXUA010000415.1, read as the reverse complement.
TTCTGCAGGCGCTTCAGACCTTGCTCGACGGTGGCGCGTACCTCGGGCGCAGCTCGGGCGATCTCCGGCCCCAGCGTCGGAAGGACGCAGCCCGTTTCCGGGTGCAGGGCGTGCGCTGAACTCAAGTAGCTGCGCAGCCGTTTGGCCACGTGGTCGGGCGGCGACGATTCGTCGCCCGCTAGCATCTCGGCGCTGTTGGAAATCTCCTGCTCCACCAGCTCGGCAAACAACGCCTCCTTGCTGGGGAAGTGGCCATAGAAGGCGCCGCCGGTCAGGCCGATGCTCGCCATCAGCTCATCGACACCCGTGGTGCCGAACCCACCCCGCTTGGCAATGGCCCGGGCACTGCCGATGAGCTTCTTGCGAGTTTCCTCTTTGTGTGTGCTTGGATAGCGCATGGATGTACCTCCGCGAATTTGGGACCGACTGTGTGGTGAGCATAACATATCGGTCGTTTGACAAACGACCGTGCCCTAACTACCGAGCCGGCGAACCACGGGTAATCCCCTGCCGGTAACGGGGCCGAGAGGCGTTGACGCATTGTTGCGGCACGCCTATATTCCAATGATCGTTTACTAAACGCTCGTTACCGGAATCGCGGTACCTGGAACCACTGTCGGGTCGCACCGATACGCCGATACGCTGGACTCCGCCGGAATGCGGTCCGGCCTTCACGAATGCAACTGGAGTCCTGTCCATGAGAGAAGCAGTCATCGTTTCCACCGCACGCACCGGCATAGGCCGCGCGTTCCGGGGGGCACTGAACAACACGAAGTCGCCCACGATGATGGGCCATGCCATCCATCACGCGGTACAGCGCGCCGGCATCGATCCGGGGCAAGTGGAGGACGTCGTGATCGGCACCGCGATGGCCGGCGGAACCGCTGGCATGAACATCGGGCGCCTGGCCGCGTTGGCCGCGCGATTTCCGCAGTCGGTGCCTGGCCAGACCATGGACCGGCAATGCGCGTCCGGCCTGATGGCGGTGGCAACGGCCGCCAAGCAAATCATCGTCGACGGCATGGACGTGACCGTGGGCGGCGGGCAGGAGAACATCTCAGCCGTCCAGAATCCGTTCGTCAAGTGGGTCGGGGAAACGGCCGATCCGAATCTCACTGCGCAAGTCCAGCACGCCTACATCCCGATGCTGCAGACAGCCGAGATCGTTTCGAAGAAGTACGGCATCTCGCGCGAAGCGCAAGACGCCTATTCGCTCGAAGCGCAACGCCGCACCGCGGTCGCCCAGGAGAAGCGCCTGTTCGATGACGAGATCGTGCCGATCACCGCGTCGATGGCCGTGGCCGACAAGGACACGGGCGCCGTCACTTACCGGGACGTGCGGCTGGACCGTGACGAAGGCAACCGGCCCGACACCACACTGGAAGGCCTCGCCAAGCTCAAGCCGGTGGTCGACGGCGGCGTGATCACGGCCGGCAACTCCAGCCAGCTCTCGGACGGCGCATCCGCATGCGTGCTGGTCGAGCGCACCGTGGCCGAACGCCGCGGGCTGAAGCCGCTGGGCATCTATCGCGGCATCGCCGTCGCCGGATTGGCGCCGGAGGAGATGGGCATCGGACCGGTGTTCGCGGTGCCCAAGCTCTTGAAGGCCCATGGCCTGAAGGTGAGCGATATCGGCTTGTGGGAGCTGAACGAAGCGTTCGCCTGCCAGGTGATCCACTCGCGCGATCAACTGGGCATCGACCCCGGCATCCTCAACGTGAACGGCGGCGGCATCAGCATCGGCCATCCGTACGGGATGACGGGTTCGAGACTGGTGGGCCACGCGCTCATCGAAGGCAAGCGGCGCGGCGCGCGCTACGTTGTGGTCACGATGTGTGTCGGCGGCGGCATGGGCGCCGCGGGCCTGTTCGAAGTCGCTTGAATCGAGAAGCAGCACGATGACTTACCAGAGCCCCTTGCGCGATTTCCAATTCGTCCTGCACGAGTTGCTGCAGGTTCCTTCGATGATGGAGGCGTGCGGGCAGCCGGAGTTCGACGTGTCCACGATCGACCAGGTGCTGACCGCTGCCGGCCAGTTTGCATCCGAGGTGATCGCGCCGCTGAACGCGGCGGGTGACGAGCACGGGTGCAGCATGCCCGCGCCCGGCGTGGTGCAAACACCGCCTGGCTTCAAGGAGGCGTACGACGAGTTCAGCAGGAACGGCTGGCATGGCCTGGCGTGCAGCCCGGAGTTCGGCGGCCAGGGCTTTCCCTCGGTGGTCGACACCGCCGTCACGGAAATGTTCGGCGGCGCCAACATGGCGTGGTCGGCCTATCCCGGCATGTCGCATGCGACTTACGTCAACGTGGCCGCCAATGGCTCAGCCGAGCAGAAGGCGCTCTATCTGCCGAAGATCGCTTCCGGCGAGTGGGCCGGCACCATGTGCCTGACAGAACCGCACGCAGGCACGGATCTCGGCCTGCTTCGAACCCGCGCCATCCCGCAACCCGACGGCACGTACCGCATCACGGGCACCAAAATCTTCATCTCCGGCGGCGAACAGGACCTGACCGAAAACGTGATGCACCTCGTGCTGGCGCGGATGCCCGATTCGCCGCAGGGCGTCAAGGGCATCTCGCTCTTCATCGTGCCCAAGTTCATCCCGGACGCAACCGGCGCCGTCGGTCCGCGCAATGCCGTGACCTGCGGCTCCATCGAACACAAGCTGGGCATCCACGGCAACTCGACCTGCACCATGAACTTCGACGGGGCGACAGGCTGGCTGCTCGGGGAGGCGGACAGGGGATTGGCCGGCATGTTCGTGCAGATGAACTACATGCGGGTGCTGGTCGGCGTCATCGCCACCGGCGTGATGGAAGCCGCGTACCAGAAGGCTCTGGCTTATGCCAAGGAGCGCCTGCAGGGGCGTGTGGCGGGCACGAGGGCGTCGAACCAGAGCGCGGACCCGATTGCCGGCCATGCCGATGTGCGGCGCATGCTGCTGACGCAGAAGGCCAACATCGAGGGCACCCGCGCACTCGCCTTGTGGGCTTCGCAGCTCAGCGATCTGCAGCGCCTTCATCCCGACACCGCGAGACGCACTGAAGCCGGCGAGCTGCTGGGCCTGCTGACTCCCGTCGTCAAGGCCATGGCCAGCGATCTCGGGGTCGAGTCCACGTTGCTCGCGATCCAGGTGTTCGGCGGCCACGGCTACATTCGCGAGAACGGCGTCGAACAGCACCTGCGCGATGTCCGGATCGTCGGCCTGTACGAGGGAACGAACGGTGTCCAGGCCATGGACTTGCTCGGACGCAAGGTGCTGGGCGACCAGGGCCACCGCATGAACGCCTTCCTCGACATGGCGGGGGCGTTTGCCGACACCTGCAGTCAGCGCAAAGGCATGCGCGAGTTCGCGGAACCGTTGGGGCAACTGGTTGCCGAGGTCAGGGACGTCACGACCGAGCTCGTCCGCGCGTCCGCCAACGACGCCCATGCGAGCGGAGCAGCGGCGGTGCCCTACCTGCGCCTGGTCGGGCACCTGGCGCTCGCATGGACGTGGGCACGCATGGCCGAAGTGTCGATCAACAAGTCGGATTCGACCGACCCGATCTACGCTTCGAAGATCGCGACCGCCCGCTTCTACTTCCAGCGCATGCTGCCGCAAACAGCGGCACTCCGTGCGGAAATCCGGGCCGGGTCCTCCGCGCTGATGGAGCCTGCGCTCGACCTGCTGTGAGAGGCGCCTCGATGTATCACCTGAGCCGGTTCGCACGCGCCACGCCCGACAAGGTGGCCGTGCATTTCCTGGAGAGCGGCAAAGCGTTCACCTTTGCGCAGCTGGAGCGCCAAGCCAATCGCGCCGCCAACGCGCTGCTCTCGCTGGGATTGAAGCAGCACGACTGCATCGCGCTGTGTCTCGAGAACTCGCCTGAGCTGGTCTTCCTCACGCTGGGAGCGCAACGCATCGGGCTGTACTACACGCTCATGTCGACCCGCCTTTCGGCCGCGGACTCGGCATACATCGTCAAGGACTCGCAAGCGCGCATCGCCATCACGACTTCCTCCATGGAGTCCTGGCAAGCGCGCTTCGCGACGGCATCCGAGGATCCGCCGCCTGTCCTCGCTCCCGGACGCGAGATGCTGTATTCATCGGGCACGACGGGCCGGCCCAAGGGCGTGCGCAAGCCACCTTTCGAGGGCAGCTTCGATGACGTCGACAACCGCAACGCCGCGCTTGCGGCCGGATTCGGCCTCGGCACCTCCTCGGTCTATCTCTCCACCTCGCCGCTCTACCACAGCGCGCCCAACCGGTTCCTGTCCGCCGCCATCCACTTCGGCGCGACCAGCATCGTGATGGAGAAGTTCGATGCCGAGCGCGCCCTGGTCGCGATCGACCGGTTCGCCTGCACGCATTCGCTCTGGGTGCCGACGATGTTCCATCGCCTGCTGCGCCTCGATCCGCAGGTGCGCGCCCGCTACAGCGCGGCGTCGATGGTGCACGCCGTCCACGGCGCCGCGCCCTGCCCGGTCCACGTCAAGCAGGCAATGATCGATTGGTGGGGTCCCGTGCTCGACGAGTATTACTCCGGAACCGAAGGCATCGGCTCCACGGCCATCACCTCGCGCGAATGGCTGACGCACAAAGGCTCGGTCGGACGGGCCACGGACGGCATCCTGCACATCCTCGATGACGCGGGCAACGAGCTGCCTCCCGGGGAAACCGGGCAGGTCTACTTCGAGAGCAACGCCCGATTCGAGTACTGGAACGATCCGGTCAAGACCCGCGCCGCCGCCAGCCCGCAAGGCTGGCGCTCCTTCGGCGATATCGGACATGTCGACGCCGAGGGCTATCTGTACCTCACCGACCGCAAGGACTTCGTCATCATTTCGGGCGGCGTCAACATCTACCCGCAGGAGGTCGAGGACGTGCTGCTGCAGGATCCGCGCGTCGCAGACGCCGCGGTGTTCGGCATACCCAATGAGGAGTTCGGCGAGGAAGTCAAGGCCGTCGTCCAGCCGGCGCAGCCCGGGCACTCTGGACCTGCGCTCGCGGAGGCGCTGAAGGCGCGCTGCCGCGAGCTGCTCGGCCCGATCAAGGCGCCCAAGAGCATTGATTTCGAATTGGATTTCCCGCGCCATGCAACTGGAAAGCTCTACAAGAAGCTGCTGCGCGAGCGCTACATCAAGCCAGGAACACTTTCATGAGTCACGAGATAGTCACGCGCGCGGAAGCGGGCGTATCCACGATCTCATTCAACCGCCTCGAGCGCAAGAACTCGATCACCGGGCCGATGTACGCCGCGCTCGCCGAAGCGTTGAATGCGGCTGCGACGGATCCATCGATCCGTGTTGCGGTCCTGCAAGGTCACGAAACGGTGTTCTCCGCCGGAAATGATCTGGGCGATTTCGCCAAGACATCCGCAACGGACTCCGAGTCACCGGCGTTCCCCTTCATGCGCGCCCTTGCCGTCTTTCCGAAGCCCTTGCTGGCCGCGGTGTGCGGACCTGCCGTGGGAATCGGCACAACGATGCTGTTGCACTGCGACATCGTCTATGCCGGCGACAACGCCGCGTTCACGATGCCTTTCGTGAATCTGGGTCTGTGCCCCGAGGCCGCGTCGAGCCTGCTGCTGCCGCAACTGCTCGGCTACCACCGCGCCGCTGAAGCCTTGCTGTTCGGCGAGCCTCTGAGCGCCGATGCCGCTCTGGCGGCCGGCCTCGTCAACAAGGTCTTGCCGGCGTCGGAAGTCAACGCCTACGCGCAGGCGCAAGCCGCCAAACTCGCAACCAAACCCATCAGCAGCCTGGTGGAAATCAAGCGGCTGATGAAAAGCGGACAGCACACCACGGTGCTGCAGAGGATGGACGACGAAGGCTCG
>DASXUA010000414.1:0-2698 GCA_036505095.1 Phycisphaerae bacterium | reverse complement strand
GATCTGCGCGGAGTACGGATAATTGCCCGAGGCCGCCTGGTTGAGCTGCCGCTGCTTGGCCTCGAAACGCCGCGCGCCCGTGTCTGGGGCCCGGAACTCGTCGAGCGCCGCGACCGCCGTGCCGGACGTGCCGCTTTCCTTGATGTTGACTCGCAGCGTCACGGCACGCTCGCGCTGCGACATGTCGACGCGCGTAATCACCAATTCCTTGTTGTCGGGTACGGCCTCGACCAGGTCGCGCAGCGCATCCAGCCAGACCACCTGTCCCTTGTCAAAAGATTCGGCCGTCTCCACCAGCTTGGCCAACTCGTCTTGTGAGGTCTTGAGCTTCCTGGCCTTGGCAAGCTGACCTTCGATTCTGGTCAATTCAACGTATTGCGGACGCACCAAGCGGAAGTACAGCAGGACGCCGGCGGCGATGAACAGCAGTGCCGCGATGGCGCCCAGCGGCGCCTTGCGCCACTGTTCGACGCGCCTGGGCACCGTTCGTTTGGGATGCAGAAAGTCGATCTGCAGCCGGCCTTCGGCCGCGTGCCCCAGCGCCAGGCCCAGGGCGGCCGCGAACGCGCAGGCGTTCGCGCCTTCGTCCGGGCTCCAGCCGAAGACGGTGGCTGGATTGTAGGTTTCGGCCGTTGCGTTCAGCCGTTTTTGCAGGGCTTCGGCCAGTTCATCTTCCATGCCGCTGGCGCCGCCCACCACCACGTGATCGATCGTGGCGCCGGGGTCGCGGGCCTTGGCGCGATAGTCCTCGATCGAGCGCGTCACCTCGACGAGCAGCTCGCGCACCACCGTGGCATGGTCGCGCGGTTCCGTCACGCTCGGGAAGCGGAGCGCGCCGGACGTTGCGGCCGGCGCTGGCGCGGGGCCGGCTGGCACGGCCACCGATGCGGCCCGCGAATACATCAGCCGGCCGGCGCGCAGGATATCGATCTCGGTAAGCGCCGGTCCGACGTCGATGAACAGCACGCGCTCAGGCAGCGTGCGCCGCAGCACCTCGGCCACGGCGATGGCATTGGCATAGGGCCGCAGCCCGACGCGCTTCAATTCCAACCCAGCAAACCCGGCGACCTGCCGATAGAAATCGAGCACTTCCTTGCGTACCGCCGAGACCAGCACGTCGCACGTGCCCGCGACCGCGTCCTCGGACGAAATCGCGAAATCGATCACCGCGTCCGACAGCCCAAACGGCAGCTCCTTGGAGACCTGGAACTCCACGATGCTGGGCAGGTCGTTCGGCGACGCGTTCGGGATCGTCAGCGGGATCAGCGAAACCTGGTCGCGCGGGATATCCACAATCATGCGCGTGGTTTTGATGCGATTCTGGTCCAGAACCTTTCGGATCAGCCGCCCGAGCGACTCGGCGTTGCCCAGGTTGGTGCTCACCGGCAGCGGCGCGGCGAGCGTATCGACGATTTCGACGCGCTTGCCGCTGACGGCATGCACGATGCGCAGGGTGCGCGCGTCCCAATCGACCGTCAGAAAATCCTTCTCGAACATATCAATGATGGACGCCAACAAGCTGGTAGTCTCCTCGTTTGGTCCGCAGTGGATAGGTCGCGCCGAGCGCGGTCAGGTCGCGATAATACATCACCTGCGCCAGCGGCCCGCGCATCTCAATGATGGCCTGCAAGCGCGTCACCTGCCCGAGATGGTCGGCGTAGCCCAGCGACTCGATGGTGAACTGCATGCCGCGGGCCGTGATGGATTTGTAGATCGCGTCAAAGTGTTCATAGTCCAGCACGCCCTGCGTAATCAGCCAGGCCGGCGTTTCCTTCGTGTGGCTGTCGAGCTGCGAACGGCTGGTCACGATCGACTGCGCCAGGGTCTCATCGATACCCGGAAGCGTAACTAGGACTTCGACCGGCGCGGTATTGACATTGATCACGCCCTGCAGCTCCGGGCTGCTGACCGTGGTGAATTTGTCGAGCAGGAGCGGCAGGTCGGCCTCGGTCAACGGGCTGGGTTGCTCGGCGCCGTCAAGCAAGCGCGGCTTCAGCAAGTCGGCCGGAGTCTGCACGCGCCGCCGCTGACGCTGACCGTGGCCCGCGCCGCCGGCGTTGTTGTTTTCGGCGTTCTCGCCTTGGGCATTCTCGTCGCCGCTCGGCTGCGTCGTGGCCATACTTTCGATACCCGCCAAAGCGGATGCGCCTGCATCGTCGGTCGGTGGCTTGTCGGAACCCGCTGTCGGTTGTGGATTGCTAGGTGCCGGCTGTCGGCCGCTCTTGCCCGGCACTGTGCTCACCGGCTGGCGCTGCTGCTGCATGCGCGGCGCGCCCTTATCCTTCGGCGGATTGGATGGATCGCGGCCGGGCGTCGTCGGAGTCCGTGGCGTGCGGCCGGGACTTGCCCCTCCAGGATTCTTGCCGGTGCCGCCATCCATACCGCCCTCTATCGGCGCAGATCCCGGCGCGCCATCACCGCTCGCGCCCCCGGTCGAACCCGGTTTACCGCCGGCGGGCTTGCCGCCCGCAGGCTTGCCGTCGCCTGCTTTTCCATCGGCAGGTTGACTGGCGGCGGGTTGACTGGCAGCGGCGCCCTCATCGACGGTCTCGCGATCCTGCAATGCCTGCATGACGAAGGCGACCTTCGTGTCATCCTCGAGCACCTCGCGCAGCTTCTCTTCGTCGGCGGCGTACAGCAGCGTCCGCGGCTTGTTGTCGTTGGCGCGGTTCAGATCGCGCGAGACCACGGTAATGAA
>DASXUA010000413.1:0-12039 GCA_036505095.1 Phycisphaerae bacterium | reverse complement strand
CGACGCGCACCAGCGAAAAGTGCATCGGTTGCTATCCGCGCGTGGAAGGGAACGATCCGGAGTCCGCTGGCGTCCCGATGGAGACGCGCTGCATGGCCGCTTGTATCGGACAGGTCCGCATGCAGGGATTGGTCAAGGTCGATTCAGAAAACGTATGGGTCGAGGACCGTTACAACCCACTCTACTACCTGGTTTACGTAGCCAGAGTGGCGCTGCCCCTGTATCCGCAATTCGGGACCGAGCCGAACGGGTTTTACATCCCGCCGCGCTGGGTCCCGACGAGATACCTGGAACAGATGTTCGGTCCGGGCGTGCGGCCGGCGGTGGAGCGCTACCGCGCGCCCGATCGTGAGCTGCTGGCGGTGCTACAGCTTTTCCGCCGCTCGAACCGCATCATCGGGCGCTATCGCCTGGAGGAGGGCCCGAAGGTCTACGAGGGCACCGCGAACGGCAAGACGTTTGAAGTCTATAACGACACGGTCATCGCTTATGACCTGAGTGATCGGGAGATGTTCCGTACGCAGGTCGAGGAACCGCTGTACGTGCGCCCAGCGCAGCATGCCAACTCGATCTGAGTGCTGAGTGGTAAAGTGGTGAGTGGGAGTGTCACGGAGACCGATATATATGTGGGATTCTGAACACTGCTCAACCCCCACTCCCCACACCCCGCTCAGCACGCACCAGCTAGCGCGGGCGAAGCTGGCGCGCTTCGTGGCGGAGTTGTTCAGCGAGCCGGATGAATCATGGGGCGCGCGCCTGGCGGACGATGCGGTGCGCGACGAGTTGCGGATTGCCGCTCGGATATTGGAACTGCCGTCCGAGCGGCTGGACGCCATCTGCGATTCGGCTGGCGCGCTCGACGAATGCCGCGCGGCGCGCGCCCGACTTCTGGGCCATACGGTGCGCTCCGAATGCCCGCCGCACGAGCTGGAGTACGACCGCAGCGAGATTTTCCAGCAGGCCCAGTCGTTGGCCGACATCGCTGCCTTCTATCGCGCGTTCGGATTCGAAATGGGCGGGCGCTTGGCCGAGCGCGGCGATCATTTCGTGGCGGAATGGGAGTTCCTGTCGGTGTTGGCCTTCAAGGAGTTGCTGGCATTGCAGGCCTCCAATTTTGAAAACGCCGTCTGCTGCCGCGAGGCACAGCGCGCCTTCCTGAAGGAGCATGCCGCGCGCTGGATGCCGGCATTCTTCAATCGGCTGCGCCGCGCCGAAACCAGGGGTCTATTGCCGCAGGCCGCACGACTGACGGAAGCACTCTTACGGGAATGGTGCGGGGCGCTGTCAGTCCCGTTCGGTCCGGAGTGGCTCGACCTGCGGCCGATCAGCGATGGCGACGTGAACATCTCGTGCAGCCCTGCGCAGGCGGGCGGTGTGGTTGAGCTGGGCCCGACGTTGGCGGCCGCTTTGGAGCTACGCGGCCGTGACTGAATCAACCGAACCATCCGAAAGCCGCCCGCCGCAGCTCACGATCGATCCGAATTTCGTCGAACGCCTCGTCTTTGAATCCGTGCGCCCGGATGCTGCTCGGGCGCGCGCCTATCATCGCGAGTTCGCGGCCTGCTACCGGAGCGACGATCCTGACGAGCGCGAGCGCGCTTTCCGCAAGCTACACGAGGCGTGGTTTGACCGGCTTGGGTTTCGCGAGTGGTTACTTAAGCTGCTGCGCGAATTCCCGCGGCTGTGGGGCCAAGTCGCGCGCGTGCTGCTGGCCGGCATGTCCGAGCGCAAGCGGCAGGGCGTCGAGCTGTTCGGCGCGCCGGACAGCCTTCGAGTGACGGTGGGCGCGCCGCCGGGTCTGCTGCTTGACCGGCCGGCCTTCGAATACTGGGCGCGCCACGAGTTGCAGCACATTGAAGATATGCTCGATCCCACTTTCGGCTACGACGCGCGCCTCCGTCCGGAAGCCGCCACCAGTGCGGCCGAGAACCTCATTCGCGAGCGCTACGCTCTGCTGTGGGCCATCAGCATCGACGCGCGGCTGGCTTCGCGCGGATTGCTGCCCCAAGCGATCCGACCGCGGCGCGGTGAGGAGTTCGCGCGGGCCCTGGGGCGCTGCGGCGCTGCCGATCCGCGCGCGGAATTTGAACAGCTCTGGGGGCAATGGAGCGCGGCGCGTCCGGATCATGCCGGGCTCTTGGAGCGGGCGCGGCGCGGGCTGATTCCGGGATCGAACGGGCGCGGGCTGGCTGGGCAAACCCTGCGGCCGGGCCCGGGCGCGCCATGTCCGTTATGCCGCTTTCCAACTCACGACTGGGTCCGCCCCGAAACCTGGACGGCGCGTCTGGTCGCTGCAGTTCAGGAACATTTCCCGACCTGGAATCCCGAGCACGGTTGCTGCGGGCAATGCGCTGAAATCTACCGCGCCCGGCAATCCGCGCGGGTCTGACGACCGACGGATCAGCGCGCGGCGGTCACTGGGTCAAATCCAGCAGTTCTGTGGAGAATTCCTCAACTCTATCGGGCGCGCATGCGTGTTTGCGTGTGAAAACGGCCCTTGGCCGCGGAACGACGCTTGCTGTTGGGTAGTTAAGAGGAATCGAGATGACCGCTGCCACGAGCCATAGGGACGCAAGCTACCAACTGCCGCGGCGCGATGAGCTCGGCTTCTGCAATATCCTGCTGTCCGCGCTGGGTGGCGATGGGGCGAACATGGCGGCCAAGCTGCTCTTCAAGATCGGCTGCATCGAATTTGGGCTGGATGGCGGTTATGACGCCCGGTACGGGTCCGAAAAGAAGGGCACGGCGACCGACGTGTCGGTGCGCTTCTGTTCGCGGGGCACACCCGTCCGACAAGCCGGCCCGGCCGATCGACCGCACCTGCTGGTCGTGTTCCACGAAAACCTCATTGAACCACTGGAGTTGCATCGCGGGCTGCAGCGCGGGGCTATCTGCATCATCAATACGCGGCAGACGCCGGAGGCGCTGCGCATGCGTCTGCGCCTGCCGGCAGGCAAGATCGTTGGTGTGGACGCGACGCGCATCGCGGCCGAGTGCCGCAGCCGGCTCAACATGCCGCTGCTGGCGCTGCTGTGTCACGAGCTGCGGTTCCCGGACGAGTTGATCAAGGACCGAATTGCACGGCAGTGGCCGCGCGCGGCAGTAGCCAACCTGGCGGCCTTCGAGCGTGCGGTCGCCGAGGCCACCGCCGACCTGTTTCCAGACGACGTGCGATCCCTGCATCCCGCGTCGAAAGCCACGCGCGGGCCGCTGGGTTGGCGCAACATGCTGAACGGCGGGACGATCGACGCCCTGACGCACACGACGGCTGGGCGCGATAACCGCATCGCCGCCGGCGGACGCGTGCCGCGCTTCCAGCCGGAGGCCTGCAATTCGTGCGGAATCTGCATGACGGTCTGCTCCGATCCCGGTGGCCTGCTATGGCGGGAGGGCCGCATGGTCGGGATTGACGACGCCTTTTGCAAAGGCTGCATGCGCTGTGTGGAGGTGTGTCCGCCGAGTAAGAAGGGACACGCGTTGAGCGTGCCATAATTGCCGATTTCTGATTTCCGATTAGACGGCGATCGATTGAGGCGCTCCGGGCGGGCAATATCCAATGGAAGACTGCCATGGCTGAGGAACGAACAAGCTGGATTGCGACCGTGGACGAGCGCCGTGCCCGAATCTTCCGCTGCACGCGAACGCTGCGCCATGGGTGGCATGTTGAGGAACATGGGGTAGCGCTTCGCAACATTCATGAGGAGGATCACGAGCGGCGTCGCCCGGCGATCCTGGGAAGCGGGCCGCATACCATGCCCCCGCACGAGGCCGGGTGGGGGCACGAGCAACAGGAGGAGCAGCGGCGCTTCGCCCGTGACGTGGCGCACTGGCTGGAAGAGCGGCTCGTGCGAAGCGAGATCGATGCGCTGCGGGTCTTCGCGCCGGCACGTTTTTTGGGCCTGCTTCGGGAGTACCTGCCGGAGCGCACGCGCGGGACCTTGCGCCTGATGGAGGGGGAGCTTGCGCAACTGCGCCCGCACGAGTTGGCCGAGCATCCGGCGGTGCGCGCGGCACTTTCCCCAAGCCCCGCGCCGGGCCCGCCTGCGGCGGAGTGACCGGAACTGATGCACGCATCGTTTTGTTTGATAGGAGAGTTGCCATGAAAGCGACCACAGAAACGGACGAAGAAATGATCTCCAGCGCCGACCTGAAGCGCGATCTGCAAGCGCTGCGCGAAGACTTGCGCCAGATAAGGTTAGACGTCCGCGGTCTGGCGTCAGATGCCGCGGCGGCGGGGCGCGGTCGCGCGCAGGAGTTCTGCGAGGGCGTGGACGAGCGGGTCCAAGCGGCCACCGCAAAGGGGCAGGAGGCCGTGGATGATTTCCGGGCGCAGGTCTGGGAACATCCGATGACCACGCTGGTGACGGCGTTCGGAGCGGGGCTGCTTGCCGGGCTGCTGGTACGAAGGCGGTAACCTGTGGAGTCGCTGGCCACATTCGTCGTGCATGTCGCCGACCTGGTTGAGGCCGAAGGCCGGGCCATGCACGCCGCGACGCTGCGATTACTCACAGCCGCGGCGGTGCTGCTCATCGCGGCGTCGGCCGGAATTGGGGGAGCGACCCTGGTTCTGCTGGCGGTCTACAGGACCTTGGAGCCGATGAGCGCCACGTTGGCCGCGGCGCTCACCGGACTGCTGGCACTGGCGATCGGAGGGTTGTTGGCATGGCTCGCTCGCCGCGTAGCTCGCTGATGTCGGTCGCGCAGGCCAAGTCGCGGCTGCTCGAATCCGCAGCGACGGCCGGTCCGAGCGAGTGGGTACGTGACCACCCGCTCCTAACCGCCGGCGCCGCGCTGATCGTGGGGCTGGTGGCGTCGACCGCGCTGACTCGGCGGCGCGCGCGGCTACGCGAAAACTCCGACCGATCTGGGCAGCGACTTTCAGGATTGGGCACACCGGCCGCTGGTCTGCTGCGGGCGCTGCTGGTATCCGTCGGTCCGCTGATCGCGCGGTTCATCATGCGCTCGATTACCGATCGCCCGCGGCCGCCGGCGCCGCGCGGATGCCACCATTCGACCTGTCCAGATCCCATATAGCATGACAAGGCTCAGCGTACTGGCGCTTGACTACGATGGGACCATCGCCGAGAGCGGCCGACTGAGCGACGAAGTTCGCGCCGCGATCGCCGACGTTCGCAGCCGTGGAATCATGGTGATCCTGGTGACCGGACGGATCCTGCGCGACCTGGTGGCGCTTGTCGGCGACCTGTCGGTGTGCGATGCCGTCGTCGGGGAGAATGGGGCGGTGGTCACGTTCCCCGATTCAGGACGCACTTTGGTGCTCGCGCCGCCGGCCCACCCGGACTTTGTGGGTGAAGTGCGGCATCGCGGCATTCCCATCGAGGCGGGCGAGTGCGTCATCGAGGCGGATGCCGCCGAAGCGCCGCGCATCCTGCCCGTGATTCGCGAGCTGGAACTGCCACTCGTGATTCTTTTCAACCGCGGGCGGCTGATGGTGTTGCCACAGGCGGTCAGCAAGGCCACCGGGCTGCGGGCTGCCCTGACGGCCCTGCGGCTTTCGGAACACAACACGATGGCGATTGGCGATGCGGAGAACGATCACGAGTTGCTTGCCTGCTGCGAGGTGGGCGTCGCGGTCGGCTGGGGCAGCCCGGCGCTCAAGTCCTCGGCCGATCTGGTGCTCGAGGGCCGCGGACCGGATGCAGTGGCCGAGTTTATTCGCAATGCGGCCGCGCGCTGCCAGTTGCCGCCGGGTGATCCGCGTCGCCACCGCTTGCTGCTGGGAACTTGCGAAGATGGTCAGCCGCTCTGGCTGGCGGTCAAAGGACGCAACGTGCTGGTCAGCGGCGACGCCCAATCGGGCAAGTCCTGGATCGCGGGGCTGCTGGCCGAACAACTGATCCTGCAGCGCTATTGCGTACTGGTGATCGATCCCGAGGGCGAATACTCCTCGCTGGAAGCGCTGCCGGGCGTCATCGTCTTCGGCGGTGAGGCGACCAAGCCACGCCTGGCCGAGCTAGCGCGTGTCCTGCGTCATCACGACGTGAGCATCGTGGCCGACCTGTCGGGCCTGTCATACGAAAACAAGCCACGGTATGTGAACTTACTCTTGCACCTGGTGGCGGCGCACCGGCGGCTGACCGGTCTGCCGCACCGGGTGGTGCTTGATGAGGCCCACTATTTTCTGGACGACTCGAAGCTGATCGAGCTGCTGGCCCTGGAGTCGGGCGGTTACACTCTGGTCACGCATCGTCCCTCGCTGCTGCGGCCCGAAGTACTCGCGACCAGCGAGGCGATCATCCTGACTCGCGAGACCGGTCCGCACGAAGTTGAGGGGCTGTTCAAGGCGCACGGATCGGCCGGGACGCTCGAGCAGTGGCAGGCGGCGCTGGCGGCGCTGAAAGTCGGCGAGGCGGTGCTGCCGCCCGACACCGAGGAGGCGCGCGGATTTTTCTGCAAACTCAAGATCGCGCCGCGCATGACCCCGCACGCGCGGCACCGGCGGAAGTATCTGGAATGGCCGGTGCCTGCCGGGCGCGAATTCCAGTTCACGCGCGATCACCGTGCGACGCCCTTCCGCGCCCGCACCATGCGCGAATTCGTCGCCTGCCTGAGCGCCATCCCCAACGACGTGCTGGATGGCCACCTGCGCCGGGGTGATTTCTCGCGCTGGATCGACGACGTATTCGCTGAGCACCACCTGGCCACACAGGTTGCCGAGTTGGAGAGTCAATATCGGGTCACACGCGGCGCCGCCATGCGTGGCACCCTTGCGCGAGTCATCGAGGAGTCGAGCCTACGACCCGCGCGCCGCGACACGCGCCGAGCAAATCGAGACTCGTAATGATCCCGACGGGGATCTGGTCCCGATCGGTGACCACCACGCGGTGGATGCGGCGCTCGAACATCAGGCGCGCCACCTCGCCGATCGGCGTCTCCGGCGAAACCGTCGCGGGGTCCGCTGTCATAAAATCGTCGACGCAGACCAGCGGCTCCGGAACCAGCTCGAGTTCCTCGCCCCGGTGCTCCGAGATCAACTCGTACATGTAAGCGGGCGGAACCTCGACGATCCCTTCGGCGCAGCGGCGAATCAAGTCGGTCTTGCTCACCATCCCGATCAGCCGCCCCTGCGGATCGACCACAGGCGCGCCGGAAATCTCGTGCTCATTGAAGAGCCGCGCGAGTTGCCGAATAGTCGCGGACGGCTGGACGCACACCGGCGCGCCAGTCATCACGTCCTTTGCTGTTAACGAAGCTGCCCAGGTGGTCACGGTGCGCTCCTTAAATCCGGGCTGGCTCGCGAGACGGATCGGCGCGTCGTACTGAATCCGTCATTGTAAGGCACGGACCTTGGCGCCCCCGCGTGCGGCCGGAAATACGCGGGGGCAAGGTCTCACACTTCAAATGCCTCGAGGCGTCAGGAGTATGCGTTCACGGTCATCCGATCATCGACACGGCGAACTCCTAGGGCGAAGTTGGCGGCATTGTGCACCGCGTGCTTCTCAGCCCACGACCGGACCTCACCCGTCAGCGTGACCACGCCGTCACGCACCTGCACGTCGATGCGTTTGGCTTCGCGCTCGGCCTGACGATCAAGCGCGTCCTCGATTCCCTTGCGAATCTTGGCGGCATCCGCCTTGATCGTCGGCCGCACCGTGATCCGGTTGTCTATGCCTTTCACGCCGGTCAGGCGATCGACCGCTCGTTCAGCATCAAGACGCTGCGACCAGTGTTCGACTTCGCCTTCGAGCGTCACCCAGCCCTGACTCACGGTGCTGCGGATGCGCGCGTCGGGGACGAACGCATCCCATTCCAGGGCCGCGCGCACGGCGTGTGCGATGTCCTGGTCGCTGCGCTCGGATACAGACGGCAACTTGACAGTCAGATCGTTGGCCACGTCCAGCACGCCCGCCACGCGGTGCGCTGCCTCCTGGGCCGCGATCTTCTTGGCGTAGCTGCCGATCGTGCCGGTCAGGGTCACGACACCCTGATCAACCTGTACGCCGACCTCACTCGGGTCCACGCGCGGATCCCATTTGAGTTCCTTCAAGACATCCTGCTGGATGTCGGTATCACTCTTGAACAGTGCAACTGTCATGACTTTCTCCTTCTGCTTAACTTCCAGAAACACAACGCCCGGCCTACGCTCCGGCTTTGGCCATGACCTTCACCGGAATACGCCGCGGCTTGGCGATCTTGAGCTTGCCGATCTTCACCGTCAGCACGCCGTTGTCCTGCTCGGCGGTGATCTTCTCGGGGTCCACGGTCTGCGGGAGCTCGAGCGAGCGACGAAACGATCCGAAATTGCGCTCGCTGACGAAGTAGTCTTCGCCCTTTTCCTCCTTCAGCTCTTCTTTCTGTCCCGAAATCGTCAGGACGTTTCCGGAAAGCGAGATGTCCACGTTCTTGGCGTCCACGCCAGGGATTTCGGCCTTGACGATCACCTCGGACTCGCTGTCCTTCACATCCAGCGCGCAACCGCGATGGATCGTGGTTAGGGTCGCAGCCGAAGTACCGTCCGTCATGACCAGGTACGTCTTTCGTCACGTCTCGCTCCTGCAGCTCCCGTTTCAGCTCGGCTTCGGCCGCAGCCCAGTCAGCACCAGTCAGCAACCGGATCGCCCGGTGTTCCCGCGCGCTCCAGATATTTCTGGTACGCGCGCAGCCGCACCTCGGCCTCGGCCAGGCCGGCTCTGGCCAGACCGGGCCGCTGACTTGAGTCGCTTCTCTTTGCATTCCGTTTCGTCGACATCGTTTCCTCTTTCGCCTGGCATTAGGGCATGCAGCGTGCCCGCCAGGATTCCTCGGCAGCCGTGTCCAATCCCCATTTCCGCAACGGCATGCCCGGTTGGTGCGTGCGGAGCGGTGCGAGGCTGCGTGAAAACCCACGCCTCTTGGGGAAATTCGCGGAGCGGGGCGCCCTTCAGCTCCGGCGATCACCGGCGTCTTTGGCGGGAAACTTCGTCACACTCATGCTGCCCGACCTTGGCGAAGTAGCTCTGTAACTTCTTCGTCGCTGGTCTGTTCAAAACTCTCATAGAACTCGCCTACGGCCCGGAACCACTGCGGACAAATCAGGCAGACGACCTCGTCGCAGTCTTCACGAAGCGATTCCAACGTCCGTGGCGGCGCGACGGGCGTCGCCAGCACGAGCCGGCGCGGCTGTGCCCGCCGCAGGGCGCGCAGCGCGGCCCGTACCGAAGATCCCGTCGCAATGCCATCGTCCACGACGATCACGGTGCGGTCGCGCACGTCAACACGCGGCTCGTCACCGCGATACAGCCGCTCGCGCCGGCGAATCTCGAGCAGCTCGCGCTCGATCTGGTCGTGCAGGTCGGCGCGCGTGAGTCCCAATGCGCGGAGCGTCTGCTCATCCAACAGAATCTCCGGGTCATCGCCGTCCACCAGCGCCCCAACGCCGAACTCCTCCTGAAACGGCGCGCCGATCTTCCGGACCGCGATGATGTCCAGCGGTGCCTCGAGCGCGCGAGCGATCTCGTATCCCACCACGACCCCGCCGCGCGGCAGCGCCAAGACGATCGGTTGCTCCGCACGCCGGTCCGAGAGCCGCGCCGCGAGTTGGCGGCCGGCATCCAGGCGGTCCCGGAATTGAGTTTGGGTCTTGAGCATGTCCAATCCTTCCTGGCGCTGCCAGCAGCGTGCGCGGCGCGACGCCTCGAATTTAGACGCCCCACGGATACGTTTCGGGCGGGTCGTGCCCGGTGTGGGGCTCCAGATGCAGTGGGTGCAGCGCGCGTGACTCATCGATATACAGCAGCGCGTCGTAGCGCTGCGGCAAGACGGTCGGCACATAATTGCCGAAGTACTCGCGCCCCGGTTGGAAGACGACGCCGATCGCGCGGTGCGGCCGCGGCTCGAGCAGGATGTCCGGAGCCGCGCGCGGATCGAGCAGAAGCGAGTAGTCGCCCGCATCGGCCTCGTGCAGCACGTCTTCCCAGCTTCCTGGGCTGGCGGCGGGCACGCGCATCCGCTGCATGGGGGCATCCCAGTAATCTCCGGCGATGACATATCCGTGGTGCGTCGCAAAGCCGACGACTATAACGTCGACAGGGCGGTGCGCTTCGCGGACGAGCTGGCCCACGTTAACCATGCCGGCCGCGGTCATGTCGGTCGCGCGCGCGTCGCCGACGTGCGTGTTGTGCTCCCAGACGATGGCTTTTGCCTGAGGCCCGTGGAACTGCATGAGCCGCTCCAGTGTCTCGACCATATGCCGATCGCGCACGTTCCACGATTCATCATCGGCCCGCACCATGGTGCGGTAGTACTGCTCGGCGTTCTTGACCACCAGCGCGTTCTGCTCGGCGTCGAAGAACCCCTCGCGGCCGTCGCCGTCGTATTGCGGCGCGGCGCCGCGCAATTCGGCCAGCATGCCCGCGACTTCCGCTGCGCACGACCGCGGCACGAGCGCCGTGGCGCGCGCGTACGTGATGGCGTCCTGCCCGAAGGGCTGGAAGCAGCGCAGCGCCGCCTCGGCGGCTTTCAGCATCTCACCATCTCGGCTGACGTAGTTCATCACCGCGTGGAGAGAATCCCAGAGCGAGTAAACGTCCAGGCCATAGAAGCCCACGCGCCGCTCCGGCGGGCGCTCCTGATTGTGCTTGCGCAGCCAGTTGGTCAGCGCGACCGTCTCCCAGTTGGCCCACATCCAGGTCGGCCAGCGGTCGAAGGCGTGCAGCACGTTGCGCGCACTACCGCCCGAGCCCTCCATGTTCTTGACGTACCGGTTAACGCGATAGCAGTCCGGCCAGTCGCCCTCGACGGCGATGAATGAGAACCCCTTGTCGAGGATCAGCCGCTTGCTGATCTGGCTGCGCCAGGTGTAGAACTCCGACGTGCCGTGCGAGGCCTCGCCCAGCAGCACGTAACGGGCGTGGCCCACGCGCCCCAGCAGTGGGTCCAGGTCGTCGGGCGCGCCCAGCGGCATCCGCATGGGGCGAACCAGATCCGCCAACTCCCCGACATCTCTTCCTTTACGCGCGCCCTGTACAGGTCCCCAACTCCGATCCGTCGGGCTGGGGGTCCCCGGCCGTCGTTGCTGACGCGGTCGAGCCATGTGTGGCACCTCCGGGTTGGGCTATCGGGCCGCGACGGAGTGCGCCGACGGCGAGGGCACGCGGCCTGATTGTCCCTTGTAAAACCATGCGTAGTACACCAGCGCGATCAGCACGATCGGCCATACGATCATGGCAAAGGTGTTGATGGTGCTCGTGAAAGTGAATCCCCCGATCTTCATGGGGAAGAGATCTGTCCCCCAGATCCCCA
The DNA here is from genome assembly GCA_036505095.1 of Phycisphaerae bacterium. Classification (GTDB taxonomy): domain Bacteria; phylum Planctomycetota; class Phycisphaerae; order UBA1845; family UBA1845; genus DASXUA01. The sequence goes on along the minus strand of DASXUA010000413.1, from coordinate 798 downwards.
CCCACCAGTGGCCAATGGTTTCATTGGCTGCGAACCCTGCCAGGAACTTGGCGATATCTCTTCGATAACTTGCCATGGCAATCTCCTTCACAGCTTGATGCACCAACTGTCTACATCGTCCGACGCGGAGCGACGGCCGATGCCAAGTGACGGGTGAACCAATCGCATGCCAACGACGCCACTCGCTCCAACGCGCCCGGCTCCTCGAACAGGTGGCCGGCACCGCGCACGATCTCCAGGCGCTTTTCGGTCGTTCCCAGTTGGTCGAACGCCTGTTGATTGAGCGGGATGACCGGCCGATCCGCGCCGCCGACGATCAGCAGCGTGGCGGCTTCCACTCGCTGCAGGCTGTCGCCCGCCAAGTCCGGCCGCCCTCCACGCGAGACGACGGCGCGAACGACCTGAGGCCGTTTAGCGCCAGCCCGCAGTGCCGCGGCCGCGCCGGTACTGGCGCCGAAATAGCCGATGGGCAGGTCGCGCGTCGCAGCCTGCTGGCCGAGCCAGTCCGTCGCGCCCACCAGCCGCTCGGCCAGCAGATCGATATCGAAACGCAAGTGCCCGGTGAACGAGTCCATGCGCTCCTCGTCGCTGCTCAGCAAGTCCATCAGCAACGTGCCGAGTCCGGCCTGCTGGAGCACACGTGCCACATAGCGATTCCGCGGGCTATGGCGGCTGCTTCCGCTGCCGTGCGCGAAAACCACCATGCCGCCGGCCTCAGTCGGAACCGTCAAGGTCCCCGCCAGTTTTGTGGTTCCGATCTGCATCACGATCTCATCGGACAGTATCTTGGTCATCGGT
>DASXUA010000412.1:0-3019 GCA_036505095.1 Phycisphaerae bacterium | reverse complement strand
AGTGGGCCCGTCGGGCATCGAACCCGCACGGCCATCCTTCCCCTCCCCACGATCCGGCGGCCCGTTCATCGTGCCGCACAGCTATCGAAATCCTGGAACCGTCGTAGATCGTGAACTGACCGATAGGCTCGTAAAACGTTTGAAGGTACGCCTCGATGAGCGGATACGCGCGGGAGAATTCTTCCCGCCGTGACTCGTTGATCATCACCACCGGCACATGCTGATGCCGAAGGCGAGACAACATTCGCTGCTGATCGCGCGCGGTCGTAAAGGCGCGCGGGGGGAGGAACAACGCCAGTCCCGAACCGAACTTCCGACGCGCGAAGAAGTAATACTCGGGCGCATTCCAGGTGACCAGCACCTCGTCAGAGGGTGCGGTGCAGGCGTTGAGGTAGCGGATCGCGTCGGGCATGACTCCGCTCGTCGGCCAGAAGTCTTCCCACGGCCATATTGTCCCGCGCCGCACCATGTCGGCGAGATTCTCCTCTGCCTTTCGAACCCCTCGCAGAACATCGGTCTTGTCGATTTGTTCGCCGACGTTGCCCAGCTTCCATGCGCTGAACAGCACGGCGGTCACGGCGGCGCCGGTGACCGCACCGATGACGGCCGCCCGCACCCACCTGGCCTGGCGGCCGAGCTGGATGCGCGAACCTAAGGGCGCACCCGTGAAGGCAATGTCGGCGCTGATCAGGCGAACAAGCTCCGATACGGTCCACGCGCCGGTGATTGCGAAAAGCGCCCCCAGGTCTGGAACCCGGGCGACGATCGGATGGCGCAGAATGACTGCGATGTATCCCACCAGCATCGCCGCCGAGGCGGCGCCTACAGCGAGACGCGCGCGGCTTTGTTGGCGCCAGCGAAAGAGCAAGACGCCGATTGAAGCAATCGCCAGCGCGTGCGCGGCGTAAAAGAGCAGCACCGCCGCGTCGTCACGGGTCCACTCCCGATGCTCTGCACCCTCCAGATAGGGAAGTTCGGGGGGGCTGACGAACAATTGATGTTCGTCGGACTTGGAGAACTCCACGCCCTCGCGGAAGTGCTCGGCGACGCCGCCCGCCCATTGAACGAATCCCAAATAGGGGAGCAGAAGCACTATCGACAGAGCCCCATAGGAGGAAAGCGCGCGCAGCAGGGACCGCCAGTCGGTCAGGTGAATGACGAGCAGACCGGTCGTTATTCCAAGCGCCGCGTAGATCCCGTGATCGTGGCGGAACAAGAAGGCGATCACCGTTGTCGCCGCCAGAATGGCAAGGCGCGACGTTGCCGGGCGCCGCGCGTAGAAACCGAGCGCCAGCAGCGCCACCGGCGGCAACAGGATCTTGGGATAGTTGTAGAGCCTGGGCATCAGCGCGATTTCGAGCAGAGCTGCGAAAGCCCCGGCGAGTCGCGACGCGCTCAGATCGGCGGCGACGGCGTAGGTCACCCCCGCTGCGAGCCCCATCATCGCGGCGGTCAGCACCACTTCGGCAAACGGCCCCGGTAAGAGGGCCTGCGCGGCGGCCGACAAGCCAAAGGTGAGAGGCATTCCCGGATCGATGAAATCACGGCCGGGAAGCTCCCCGAACAGGAGTTGCTGCGCCCACGCCATGTGCATGAAGTGGTCGTTGCTCAGACCGCCTGCCAGCAGCCGAAGGCCAAACCCGAACACCCCGAAAGCCAGCGGCAGGGCAATGTTGAGCGCGCGTCGCGGCTCGCGGGTGCGTGTCGCCGTCCGCGGGCGCTGAAGCCCCCGCGCTACAGGCGAACCCCGATGTTCCATGTCAGGTTCGATCGTGGTCATCGCTCGGTTGGAATCTCCACCTCATCACACGCCGGCCAGTCCTCGGACGAAAGCCCTGCGAGCACGTCGTGCATCTCGCGGCCTGCGGCCGCTCCGGCAATGCACCTGAGAATGCGCGCTTCGCGGCGATCCGTAACTGCTCCGTAGTTCAACAGCATTTTGACGAGGTTGGCATCACGGGTCCACACCGCTGCTTCGAGCGGTGTGACCCATATATCGTGACCTGCGAGGATTCCAGCGCGCACACGATCGCGTGCGTTCGGATTCTGTCCCAGGCCGATCAGTCGTGCTGCCTCGGCGCTGTTGCGTGTCGCAATTGCCTCAGGCAGCGTCACGTCGTCTGCCGGCCACAGCCCGTGCCCGGCGACCGCGCCCAATGCCCAGTACAAGCTGAGAGCGGCGAGCGCCAAAGCCGGCAGGAATGCAATTACAGCAAGAGATTTCGAGCGGCCGTTTTCCTGCCCGCCAGTCGCGCTCAAATTATTCGACCCAGTACGGCCCGCCCCATCGCGGCAAGAAATGGGGACTTGCCACCCGGCGCTGCAGCGCCTCGTCTTTGAGGCGGCGGGTCAGGACCAGTTGCCGCGCATCGGATGGCCATTCGGTCCGATTTTCCGGTCGCAGCACCCAGGTCCACTCATTGCGCTCATTGTATGCCGCAAGGCGAAGCTGATAGTGGACCCCTGCCGCGCGAAACGCCCAGAGCGGAGCACTCGCCGCGATGACAAGGATGACGAGCGCAAGCGCGTGCCGGCTGAACGCGCGCGTCATGGCGTGCTGCAGGAGAGCCTGCACGGCCACGAAGGCCGCCAGCGCATAGAAGACGCCCGCCACACTCAAGATCTCGTCCTTCATGTAGGGTCCACACATCGCCGCATTCGCAGCCAGAACCACCGCGGCGATGAGCAGCGTGCGATCGCCCGTGCTCCAATCCCGACGGCGTCGCCGGAACGACTGCACCATCTGCCAGCCGATCACCAGCGTGAGAAGGGCGGACGACACGATGTTGATGATCACAACCGGCGAGAGGGTGTCCCGTCTAACGGCATCGAGGATCTGGTATACGCCATATCGCGGCTCCGAGAACAGCACTGACAAGACCCCGCCGATCGCGTTGTACGCGAGGAACGGCAGCGGATGTGATCCAAACTTCGCCTCGAGTTCTTCCGCCGAATAAAACGTGTCCCAGTAGCCGCTGCCGTGCGAACCGATTGTCGTCATACCGATACCCAGTTCATG
>DASXUA010000411.1:0-5549 GCA_036505095.1 Phycisphaerae bacterium | reverse complement strand
GCCAACTCGATGTAACGGCTCTTGGCGCTCCCCAGCGCCGGACTCTCGAACAGCGCCAGCACATCGCCGGCCGCCACGCGCGCGCCGCTGGCAGCGACAACTTCCGCAATCACTCCCGCCACGCGCGGCGCGATCTGCACGAGCCGCGTGCGGTCGTAGTCGATCTCGCCCGGGCACTCGATGACGGCCGACATCTCCCGCGCCTGCACCGGCTCGATCTCAATTCCGGCCTTCTCTACAAAGCTCGGGTCAAGCAATCGTATCTGCCGTTGCTCGATCGTGCAGAGTGGATCGTTCGGGCGATCTAGCGGGCGCCGCGCAGATTCCACCCTGAGTGGGGGGCGGGCGTCTCGCCGGCCTGACGCCGCCGGCGCTCTGGTCTGCATGGCTCCTGAATCGCCCCGCAGCGCCGCCCATTTTTCCTTGAGCCCTGGATTGCACAGCACGCACTGTGACTCGGGCAGGCCATGCCCTGCGCACCAATCGCCCTTGGCTTTGAAGTCCGGGATTAGTTCCGGATGACAGCGCGTGCAGAGCGCCTCCGGCACGCCATGCTCGGCGCACCAGGAATCCGCGGCAGTTGTTGAGGTCACCCTGAGCGGCGCTGCCGAGGGCGAGGCCGGTCGACGATCGCAGTCGACCACACCTATGCTGGCGGGCATCGCCAGTGCGCAGCACAACATTGTACAAGCAGTTCGATCGTTCATCCTAATTTCTCCTGAGCGCAACCGTGGTTTGGGCGCAGGGCCGAACACGGCCGCGCACCGACAAGCCAATACGGGTCAGGCATTCATCAGATCAGGAGAAGCACGGAGGGATGTGGATACGGTGAACCGTTGGATATCAACAGTCCGGGGAATTCGCTGGCTGATCCCGGCAATTCATTGAAGCCATTCGGCGCGTTGAAGCTCACGACAGCCAGGCAGGCATGCGGCTGGAGTTGCTGATCGAACTCGAGTTGTGATTTCACGACGGCCGTGGGTTGGCAAGCGCAGGCCACCGGCGGACAGCGGCAAGGCAGATGCTGCGGCTGATTTTCGCAGGAGTCATCGCCGCAGCAGTCGTCCGGGAGCGCTGCGGACTGCGCGGGCCGCAGGCAAGTGTCGTCCGGGCAGACGCAGAGTTGCAGCCCGACCACAACGGCCAGAAACGATCTCAAGATGATATTCAGTCCCGCCACGCTAGGTGCATTATCGACCGCCCCGCGCAGCGGGTCAACTATCGCGGGCAGCGGGTTAGAACAGCGGGACGGCCGCGGCCCCGAGCGCGCCGTCCGCCAAATCCAGGCCGCCAGATTGATTAACGGTGATGGCGTACATGTCGTAGCACAGCTTCCACTGGAAGGCCAGCAGGACGTACACCGCCAGCAACGAAAAGGCAGCCAGCTCGCAGATCACCAGCCTCCGATAGCGGATCAGAATCGCGCTGCCCACCATCAGTAACGAAAGCTTATAGGCCAGTAGCGCGGCCGGACCGTGCGGCAAGATGCGGGCCGCGATTGGATTAATTTCCTGCAGCAGGCCCTGCGCGTGCGCCAAGATCGTCAGCGCCAGATCGAAGCCGCTGATGAGGCACAGTCCCGCGACGGCACACATGACGCGGTGCGAGCGCGCCGACGCGAACCAGTGCAGCGCGCGTCGTCCCGGCGAACGCCGGTCGTGGGCCAACTCCAGCCCGAGTGGTGTCAGGGGGGTGCATTCCATAGAATGGCTCATCGGTTGGATGCCCATCATGAATGATTCCGGCGCACCCGCTTTTTCTCATCTCGGCCCGCGCGGCGAAGTCCGCATGGTCGACGTTTCCGAAAAAACCGCCACGCGGCGCGTCGCCACCGCTTCAGCTTGTATAACGATCGCGTCGCAAGTGCTGGACGCCATCGTGTCGGGCGGCTCGGCAGGAGCCTCGCCCTCCCTGGCCTCGCCCTCCCTGGCCTCGCCCTCGACCTCGACATCCCTGATCAAGGGCGACGCACTGGCGGCCGCGCGGATCGCTGGCATTCAGGCCGCCAAACGTACGGCCGAGCTGATCCCGCTCTGCCATCCCCTGCCGCTCGATGCCATACGCATCCATTTCGCCCGCCAGAGTCCGCAAACACTGCTGATCGTCGGCACGGCCAGAGCGACCGCACCCACAGGTGTGGAGATGGAAGCTCTGACGGCCGTGTCCGTCGCCGCACTGACAATTTACGATATGGTCAAGTCCGCTGATCGCGGTATGGTCATCGGGCCTATTCGTTTAGAGCACAAGACCGGTGGCCGCTCGGGTGAGTATCGTCCGCCGCATCCGTAATTCGTTGGCCTGCCGGTGTTTAGCGAGCGGCGGGGTCGTCTCCTCCGGCCAGCATCGATCCAAGCATCTCAGGCGATATTGCCCGGCCGGAACCAAACGGGCGGTGCGCCACGACCGGAAAAACCTTGCTACTTCGTGACCAATTGCGGTACATTCCGCGTTGAGAGAGCCCCGTCATTTGAGAGAGAGAGCCATGTCACTGACACTTCAGAACTGCTGCGCCATGCTGGTAATTTGCTTGTTCACGGGTTCACCCGCCCGCGCGATTGTCAGTTCGTACGACTTCACGATTCACCGCGACAACAGCGGCCTGAATGCCAGCGTCTCACTGACGGCCGGCACCAGCGGCACCTTGATCGGCAACTTTGATGCCGTGAATAACCCGACCGGCACGCGCACGAAACCGGGCTTGTTCGGACCTTTCGGCGATCTGGAGAATGTGCCGGTTCCGGTGAGCGTCGGCACCAGTCTTTCAGGCAATGCGCAGTCCAGCACGGCGGGCGGTTTTCATCTCGATCTGGATGTGACGAACGGGCTGCTGGGCATGTCCGGCTATTCGGCCGATTTCCTGAATTCCGGTCCGCTGGTCCTGCCGGCCAGCGTGACCTTCGAATTCGACACGTTCCGCACGCGCAGCCCGACGTCGTTGTACATCGGCGGCTTTCCGTTGACTTTGCCGCTGGGGGACGCCACGCTTGATACGCTCAGCGCCGCGCAGAGCGATTTGCCGGCACTGGGCGTCCTGACCCAGACCGGTCCAAACGAATTTGACTTCCTGATTGCGCCGCTCGTTACGCTGACCGGTACGCTCAGCCTTTTAGGAACGCAGTTCGATCTGCCACCCACGCCGGTTCCGCTCCCGTTGCAGGGCCACATCGTCGTAGCAGGCACGTCGGCGCTGCTGACGTCCATGCAGCCGATTCAATTCGCCAACATGACCGATCCGGGGCTGATGTTGCCTGAGATCCCCTTCGACTTGCCCACGATTTTGCCGCCGGGGGAAATCGCGCACTTGCTGTTGAATCTCACCTTAGACGACCTCGCCGCGAACATCGACGGTACGCTCAATCTGGAAGCCAACGGCGTACTGGTGCCCGAGCCGGGTTCGTTCGGACTGCTCCTGATCGCTTTGGCGGCGGGCTTGCGCCGGCGCGCGTCGTGAGAGACCCTCGTCACCGGTGGCTCACCTATCGGTGGGGGACTTGGAATCGCTGCCCTTGCGCGCCAGGGGCGACGGTAGCAGCGGCGGTTTGTCGAATTCCTGAATGATCTTGCTGACTTCCAGTTCCTCGAACACAACCGAAGGGGCGACGATCGCCGCCGGCACGCCCAGGCCGCTCGTGGCGTTGTACACGTATGCCTGATTGCCGGACGCCAGGATGCGGCGCAGCACGCGCACCTGGACCTGGCCGAACTCGATCCCGCGCACCAGTTCCTCGCGCCCGTCAGCGACGTAAACTTTGAACGCGTACAAGGGATCGGGCAAGCCCGAACGGCCCGAACCCTTCAGCGCGGTCACTTTCAACCCGAACTCCAGCCCCTCCTCCTTACAAGCGTCGAGGAACTCCTTCTTGAGTTCGTCCTCACCGACGCCCTGCGCATCCACGATAAACAAATTGGCCACTGCGGCGCTGACCGCCGGACCGCGCCCGCGACCATGACCATTCGAGCGCGTGCGCTTCTGCGTCGGGCTGCGCGACATGACCAGGTCCTTCAGCACGCCGTTTTCGACCAGGTCGACACGCTGCGCCGCTACCCCCTCGTCGTCATAATCGTAATGCCCAATCAGAAATTGCTCCGCAAAACTGGCCACACGCGGGTCGTCGTAGATCTGATACGAGCGCGGCAGGATGCGCAGACCCAGCTTGGGTTCCAGGCTGGAGCCAATGCCCGACGGCCGGCGCGGAGTGCCGACCGGATCGGGCTGGCCCGCGAGTCCGCGGCCCAGCAGCGCGGCGAACATCTGCCCGGCCGCCTGACCGGCAAACAGCACCGGACCCGTATACGACTCCAGCACGGGCGCGCGCGAGGCGTCGATCAGACGCGTGGCTAGCGCGTCGAAATCCCCGAGCATCTGCTCCTGCGATGGAAACTGGTCGGCGCGCGGCGCATAGTACGTCAGCGAATCGCTAAGCTTCATGCCCTCGGGCGCCTGCAGCTCGGCCTGGATCGTCAGCATGGCGCCGGTGTCCGCGTCGCGCAGCCGGGTGCCCTCCGAGTTGGCCACGAATCCGTTGGCGGCCGCGGCCCACATGTGCACCGAGGAGTCCTGGATTTCGGGGAAGCGGCTGAAACGCCCGGAAAGTTCCTTGGCGCGCACTTCCCAGGCGGCGCGATCGAAGACCAATTCGGCCGACGGCTCAATTTCAAGCACGGGCGAGCTCGGGCTGAAATCACTCGGCCGGTCCTCGATGTGTTTGTCCTTCAGATAGGCCTGTTTGCGCGTCAGCGCCTCGACCGCCTGCTTGTAGTCGTTATCCGTCGCGCGCCAGATCGCCTGGCGGATCGCCAACTCGTCATCTTCGATCGGCAGCCGCGCTGCGGCCCCGCCGCGCCCACGCAGGAAGTTCGTGTTGTCCAGCTCCGGATTCCCCACGCGCACCTGGGTATACCCGACGCGGTTCCGCTCGCTTTGCGATTCGGAGAGTGCGGCGTAGCTGGCGCTGATCGTGTATTCCACCCGGTCCTCGGTCGTGTACTGAATGAAATAGGGCCGCTCCAAACCTTCGAGTGTCAGATCACTCATCGAGCGCGTCAGCTCATCCGCCAGCGCGCGCATGATCACGTCATTGTCCGGCAGCGCGTCCGTCGATAGCGGGTTCAGGGTTCGGGGTTCAGGGTTCAGCGACTGCGCGAGAGCCAACGTCCCGGCGCCAAGCGCGAGGACGCCGATCCACACCGATGTTGTAGTCTTCCGCATGTTCGATGATCCCGGAACCATCAGAACCCCGCCCGCAAGGGCGGGGTGACAAACACCCACTGGATATCAACGCCAAGCCGACAATATCCCCCACTGGCGCTGGGGGGTTCTGAGAACGCCGGACCGTCAGCCTCCGCCAGGGGTTTCCGGCTCTGCGGCTTTTCCGATCGCGATCGGCGGCGGCAGGATCGGCGGGCGTGATTGCGAGCGCTCGCGTTTCTCGATCTCAATCTGTGACACCAGAATGCTCGGCGAAACGGCCGAGACCGGCACCCAACCCGACTCCGCTCCGCACACGCCGTTGAACACGTCCACGTCGTTGCCGGTCGCGATGATCTTC
>DASXUA010000410.1:0-18634 GCA_036505095.1 Phycisphaerae bacterium | reverse complement strand
GCGATGCGAATGGCCGCGAAGCTTTTATCCGGAGCGCGCGCCGGCCGCAGCAGCAGACCCAACCCGCCGCCGGCCTCGGCCGAAAGCTGCAAGCGGCGCGAGGCGCGGTCGTCCAGCTTTTCAAGGGGCGCGATGACGGCTCCCACTGCCGGACAGCGCAGCGCCTGATCCACCGCCCAGAAGGCGTCGGCCGGACAGCGCGGACGAACCACCCACAGACGATTCAAATCAATCCCGAGCGTCAGCGCCGCCGGCGGATAAAAATCGCTGCACGTATCAACAAAAAAGAGTGCGGCGGGTGGCATGTCCGCCGCAGGCCGATCCGCCCGTGGCGGACTTTCACGTCGCGCAGCGACGGGTAAGCATGCTGGCTCGCGGGAAAGGTCAAACATGCCTACCCGCGGCTGTGCCACGTGAAGGCATGCCACCCCGGCGACCCGCAGCGCCAAGGTCAATGCGCCAACATCCAGGCCGTCGGAGAGAATTTCCGTCACCGCCCCGACCGGCAAACCGCCGCCAGGCAACACGGAATCCAGTGGCGCCAGCCCCGTGGCCAGCACCCGCTGCCGACCACGCCGTTCGTGGCGGTAGCGCGCCAGCATTTCGCGCAAGCTTTCCAGGCGGGCCGAGGGCGAACCACAGCGCGCACCCTCTGCGCCAAGCCCTGCCATGAGCATGATCGAATTCCTTTCCCTGAAATTCCGCCGGACCGTGACTACCTAACATATACCGAACTTTCAGCGGCAAGTCAAGGTAGTTTGAAAGTGACAGGACCTACTTCTTGCCCAGTTCGCGCTGGCGGGCGAAGAAATCGTGCAGCAGGCGGGCAGACTCATCCGCCAGGAGCCCTGCTGTGGTAGTCACTCGATGGTTCAGCCGCGGGTCGTCGGTCAGGGTGTACAAACTGCCACAGGCGCCGCCTTTGGGATCTTCCGCGCCGAAGATCAGCCGCTCGATACGCGCCAATACGATAGCTCCGGCACACATGAGGCACGGCTCCAGGGTGACGTAGAGCGTGCAGCCTTCCAATCGCCAATCTCCCAAGGCGGCCGCAGCGGCGGAGATGGCAAGCATCTCGGCATGCGCGGTGGGATCGGCCAGCCGCTCGCGTTGGTTGTGCCCACGGCCGATGATGCGGCCGTTGTGCACTACGACGGCCCCAATGGGCACCTCGTCTTCCGAATCAGCGCGGCGCGCTTCCTCCAATGCCGCGTGCATGAATCGCTCGTCGTCAATCATTGGTACTTCCACGCTAATGCACGGCCGCTTCCGCCGCCAGCGCGGCAGCGCCATTCCGTCGCTTGATCCCCGACAGAGCGACACCTGCACTGCGACACGTCCGCTATTTTGCCGCGGAGCAGGTTCCGACCTTATATGCAACTGGCTCGCGGACGGCCGCCCAAAGCCGGCTGCCACGTCCGAACCGAACTCATTTGCCAAACTTGAACGTTCCCGCAGAACTCGGCGCCTCACGGCACGACGGTTGCATAGCAAGAGAATCAGTTATCGAAAGCGGCAGCGGAGCGGCCGAATGTGGGTCGAGCGAATCTGCTGCCCCGTTGGGAAGCTTTGGGGGTGACTCACGTTTACGTGTCGCGAAGGGGGCGACCTCGCACGTCTATCGTGATTCGTCAGAAGTGACCATGATGCGGTCGCCCAGCGCCCGCGGCAGACGAGTCGAATAGGCCCGATTGAGCGGCCGACCGCATCAGAAAGGGGTAAGGGAGTCATGAGAGTTTTCATCCGGCCGAATCTTATAGTCATGACCCTGATCGGCGCCTTGGGGGTCGCGCCGCTATGGGTGGCGGCGGAAGAGCCGATTCTGACATTTGGGTTCACCGACCTGGACGGTACATTCGTCGCCGGGACCAATCAATTCACGGCCGTGGCGACGTCCTTCACCGACGGTGACGTGACCCGCGTACAGCCGACGCCGCAAACCGCGAATTTCATCCACGACTTTCGTGCGGGCGGCTCGATGGCCAACGTCGTGCTGAACATGTCATTGAGCAATGTTCGCTCGACCGACGCCAGCGCGACCGGCACCATTACCATTACGGATTTCGATGGCGATACGCTGACGGCGCAGTTGGACGGCGTCTGGACGCCCTTGGACGGATTCGCGAGCTTCAGCGGCTTGTTGAGTAGTGTGTTCCTCAACCCGACTGGCGATGGCGTGTTCGAAGGCTCGAACAACGGGACGCCCGACGGGAGCTTCTCGATGGACTTTACGGGTTTCGGCATTGAGCCGTTCAGCGGTGCCAAGTTGGCGTTGAGTTTGCCGGATCACTGGTTCTCGGATGGTAGCTTCTCGAATGCCAACACGCTGATCGAGGCGTCGATCATTCCGGCGCCCGGTGCGGTGGTCCTGGGAGCAGTGGGGCTGGGTCTGCTGGGCTGGGTAAGGAAACGCTTTGGCAGGCCGGTAAGCGCGTGAAAAATACGCCGCGCAGGGCTCGAACCTGCAACCTTCGGTTCCGTAGACCGATGCTCTATCCAATTGAGCTAGCGGCGCGACGGCCAGCAAATTGAGTATACGACGAACATCGGCCGGGTCAAACCGGTCGGGAGTGCCTCGTTGTGGTTTTCCACGACGAGGCACTTTTGTTTGGCGGCGCATGAACGTCGAAACCAGGGGTGGCCTTGGACTTTATCGCTCGGGCAGGGATAATCTCGTGAGGACGCATGCTCATCGTCATTTGGCAAACCGTGACGGCCTATGCGCTGCTCGCGCTAGCGGCAGGTTACGCGCTGTATCGCGGCTGGCATGCCATTAAGGCCAAATCTAGTTGCGGTTGCGGTTCGCAGGCTTGCGGGCGAACGACCGAAGCGGAGCGGATGCCGAAGACCACCGTCCTGACGCCGTTGACGATCGATCAGTCACACGACCCAACCGCTCAGAGTTAGCGTCGCCGCTTGTGGCCGGGGCGCGGCTGGTTGCGCCGGCTATGAGGTCGAGCTACGGCCGGACGGCCGGGCGGCCGATCGGGTAGTATTCCAGCCCGTGGCGGCGCATGGTCGCCGGCTCGTAGAGATTGCGTCCGTCGAAGACGATGGGCTGCCGCAGACGCCGGCGGATTTCGTCAAAGTCGGGGCTGCGGAACTCGTTCCACTCGGTACAGATGGCCAGCGCATCGGCGCCGTCCAACGCCTCGTAGTTCTGTTTGAAGTACTGGACGCGTTCCCCATAGCAGGCCTGCACGTTGCCCAGCGCCTCGGGATCGTGCAGGCGGACGGCCGCCCCGGCTTCCAGCAAGCGATCGATCAGCACCAACGCCGGCGCTTCGCGGATGTCGTCGGTATTCGGCTTGAAGGCCGCGCCCCAGATGGCCACCACGCGCCGTTTCAGGTCGCCGCCGAACCGCGTGCGTACCTTAGTGAACAGGATGCTCTTCTGGGCCTCATTGACCTGATGAACCGCGTCGAGCAGCCTCGGCTCGATGCCGCCCTGTCGGGCAATGTGGGCCAGCGCTTGAACGTCCTTAGGGAAGCAACTCCCGCCGTAACCAGCGCCGGGATAGAGAAACTGGAATCCGATACGCTGATCGGTCCCCATCCCGCGGCGGACGTCATCCACATCCACGCCGAAGGCATCGCAGATATTGGCGATTTCGTTGATCAAGCTGACGCGGGCCGCCAAGCAGGCGTTGGCGGCATATTTCGTCATTTCGGCCGCGGCCCGGGACATCAGCAAGATGGGCCGCTGATTGCGGACGAAGGGCAGGTACAACTCGCGGACGATCTGGGCGGCCTCGGGATCCTCGGCACCGATCACAACCCGGTCCGGCTTTTGAAAGTCCGTAACCGCGCTGCCCTCCTTGAGAAACTCCGGATTGCTCACGAGTCGCACGGGCGAGTTGGACGCGGCGTTAACGAGCGCCTCGACGCGCGCCCCGGTCCCGACCGGCACCGTGCTCTTAATGACCATGACGGCGGGCCGGGTAAGTCGCGGCGCGACCGCCCGTGCGAAAGCTTCGATGTGGGACAGGTCGGCCGCGCCGTCCTTGCCCGGCGGCGTGCCGATCGCCACAAAGATGACGCTTCCGTGGCCGGCGGACAGCTCCAGATCGGTGGTAAATCGCAGCCGCCGCGCCGCGCGGTTGCTGTTGATCAGCTCCTGCAGACCGGGCTCGAAAATGGGGCAGGCGCCTGATTCCAGCGCGGCGACCCGCTGGGCGTCGATATCGTAGGCCAGCACCTCATTGCCCGTGTCGGACAGGCAGGCGGCGGTCACCAAGCCTACGTATCCGCTTCCCGCCACCGTGAGCTTCATCGTGTTACCTCAACCTCGAACAAGAGCCACGATTTTCGGGGAAATCGGCGTTCGACGCAAACCGAGCGAGGAATCTGCGTCTGGACCACAGCACGCCGGCCGATAGAATGAGCAGGTGATACGGGCCTGCGAGCCTGTGCACGTAGCCAGGAGTAGCACCGGATGTCCGAGACTCTGCCCGAGGCGCCGAGCCCTGCGGGTGGCACCGCTCCCAGAGCTGTGACACCCGACGATGACGTGGCCGCCGTTGAGAAGCTGGTCAGCGCCTACGCGCGCGTCAAGACCGAGCTGCACAAAGTCATCATCGGCCAGGATCGCGTGATCGAGGAGTTGCTCATCGCGCTGCTGTGCCGTGGACACTGCATTCTGGAAGGCGTGCCGGGACTGGCGAAAACGCTGCTGATCAGCACCCTGGCGCGCACCATGTCGCTGTCGTTCTCGCGCATCCAGTTCACGCCCGACCTGATGCCGTCGGACATCACCGGCACGGAGGTGATCGAGGAAGACAAGGCCACCGGCACGCGCTCGCTGCGCTTCGTGCAGGGGCCGATTTTCGCGCACACCATTCTGGCGGACGAGATCAACCGCACGCCGCCCAAAACGCAGTCGGCGCTGCTGGAGGCCATGCAGGAGCATCAGGTGACGGCCGCCGGCTTCACGCACAAGTTGCCGCGCCCGTTCTTCGTGCTGGCCACGCAGAACCCCATCGAGCAGGAGGGCACCTATCCGCTGCCCGAAGCGCAGCTCGACCGCTTCATGCTCAAGATCCTGGTGGACTACCCGGCCGAGGAGGAGGAGTTCGCCATCGTCAAGATGACCACCACGCCGCAGGAGCAGACGCTCGAACGCATTCTGAATGCCCGCGACATCCTGGGCCTGCAAGAGATGGTGCGGCGCGTGCCGTGTGCGGATCATGTCATGCGCTATGCGATGCGTTTTGCCCGCTGGACGCGCCGCACAGCCAGCTCAGATGGCGAAACACCGAAATTCGTCAAAGACTACGTCGCCTGGGGCGCGGGTCCGCGTGCGTCGCAGCATCTGGTCATGGCCGCCAAGGCGCGGGCCATCCTGCAGGCGCGCCATTACGTCTCGATGGAAGACATCCGCGCCATGGCGCACCCGGCGCTGCGGCACCGCATCATCACCAATTTCAACGCCGAGGCCGACGGAATTCACTCCAACACCATCATCGATTGGTTGATCCGCGACATTCCCTCCGATGCCGCGACCGGAGTGGATCCGACGCTGGCCAAGCGCGTCTTCGCGAAACGATAGACAGCATGGAGTCGCTGCCGGACTATCGCCGTTATCTCGATCCGCAGGTGCTGGCGAAGATTTCGGGGCTGGAGCTGCGCGCCCGGCTGGTGGCCGAAGGTTATTTCGGCGGCACCCATCGCAGTCCCTATCGCGGACCGTCGGTGGAATTTGCCGATCACCGCATCTACACTCAGGGCGACGACTTCCGCCACATCGATTGGAAGGTGTATGGGCGCACCAACAAGCATTACATCAAGCAGTACCAGCAGGAGACCAATCTCATTTGCGTGCTGGCGGTCGATTGCAGCGAATCGATGAGCTATCGCTCGAAGCTGGCGCCCATGAGCAAACATGAATACGCGATCTCGGCCACGGCGGCACTGGCGTACCTGGCCTTGCAGCAGTCGGACTCGGTGGGTCTGGCGCTGTTCGACCGGAAGATCACGCATTACCTGCGGCCGTCGAACAATCCGACGCAGTGGAAGACCTTGATTCAGGAACTGGAAGGCCGCACCGGTCCGGCGAAGACCGACATTCGCGAGGTGCTCGATGACTTGGCCGAACGGCTGACGCGCCGCTCGATGGTGGTGCTGATCAGTGATTTGCTGGACGAACCCGACAAGCTCATCAAAGGGCTCAAGCACCTGCGGTACCGGCGCAACGAGGTGATTCTGTTTCACGTGCTGGACGAGGCCGAGTTGACGTTCCCGTTTCAGACGCCCACCCTGTTTGAGGGGTTGGAGTCCAGCGGGCGACTGCTGTCCGAGCCGCGGGCGCTGCGGCAGCGCTATCTGGAGGAAGTGGAGCGCTTCATCAACAAGGTGCGCTACGCCTGCCGGCAGCAGCACATCGACTACGAGGTGTTCAACACATCGGCGCCGCTGGATGTGGCGATCAGCGCGTATCTGGCCACGCGCAGCGCCAGCATCCGCGCGCGGACTTCGCGCGTTCTGGGAGGCAGTTGACAAAACCGAAAATCGAAAACCGAAAACCGAAAACCGAAAGTGATTGCTGTTTCGTTCATCCATCCCTGGATCGCTGCGGCCGGGCTCGTGGCCGCCGCGCTGCCGATCGTCATTCATCTCATCAATCGGCGCCGCTATCGTGTTGAAAAATGGGCCGCGATGGGGTTCTTGCTGGCGGCCAACCAGCGCAGCGCGCGGCGCATCACGCTGCAGCACTGGCTATTGCTGCTGCTGCGCTGCGGCGTGGTCGGCCTGGCCGCGGCGGCGGTCGCGCGGCCGTTTCTGCGATCGGCGCGGTTCGCGCCGCTGGCCGAGACGCGCGTGCATCACGTGCTGGTGATCGATAACTCCGCATCGATGCAGGCGGTCGACGGCGGCGACTCACCGTCCACCAGCCGCTTCGAGCGCGCGATTGCGACCGGGGAGTCGTTGCTGGCCGGTTTTCCTGCGGGCGATCCGGTCAGCATCGTGACGCTGGCTGCGCCGGCGAAGGGTATCGTGGGCTATGCCAACTTCGATCGGCGTCAGGTGCGCGACCGCCTGCGCCAGATCAGTGTGACGGAGGCTGCGACCGATCTTGCGGGCGGATTGAAAATCGCGGCCGGTTTGCTGGAAGCCTCGCCGGCCGCACCCGGCAACCGCGCCGTCTATGTCTTGAGCGACTTGCAGGCCAGCGCCTGGGAGGGCGAGGCTCTCGCCGAGCCACCCGCCGAAACTGCCGCACAGCCTCAGGCTCGGCAGGAGCCTCGCCCTCCCGCCATGCCGGTTTCGGGCGCGCTCAGTGCCACCGCAACGCGGGTGGCGCGCGACGCGAAGCTGTGGTTCATCCGCATCGGGCGGGATGCGGCCGAAAACCTGGCGATTACGGACGTGTCGTACAACGCCTCTCTGGCCGGGGGAGACTTGCCGCTGCGACTGTCCGCCGAGGTAGCCAATTTCGGCCGAACGGTCATCCGCGGGGCCACGCTCGACGTGATTCGCGACGACATCATCGATCGCACGCTGACCATTGACGCGCTCGGTCCGGGTGAGCGTCGCGTCCTGCAGTTCGCGCTGGCCATCGAGATGCCCGGCTCCCACGCGGTTCAGGTGCGTCTCGGCCGGGGCTATCACGATGCCTTGGCGCTCGACGACGCCCGCTCGCTGGCGGTCGACGTGGTGCAATCGGTGCCCGTCTTGCTTGTGGATGGGCGGCATGCCTGGGGTGCGGGCGCGCCGCTCGGTGGCAAAGCGAACTTGTCGGGGCAAGCCGGCTATCTGGCCACGGCCTTGGCGCCTTCGCCGCGTCCCGGCGAGAAGACGCTGCTGGCGCCGCGCGTCATTTCAGATACCGAACTCGAAGGCGAACCGCTGGCGGCGAACGCAATCATCGTGCTCTGTAATGTGGGCCAGTTGGAACCGGTCGTCTGGTCGCGGCTTGCATCCTTCGTGGCACACGGCGGCGGTCTGGCGATCTTCGCCGGCGATCTGGTCAATCGCGATCACTACAACCGCTGGGCCGGTCGACAGGGGGCCGGGCTGTTGCCGGGCGAGCTCGGCGAGCCGGTCGGCGATGCCGACAGCCGCGCCGGGCACGTATTCCATTTCTCGCCGGAATCGCTGAATCATCCGCTGCTCGCGCCTTTCCACAATGCGACTGACACGGGTTTTTTCCGCACGCGCGTCACGCGCTACCTGCCCATCAAGCCGGACGCCGCGCGCGCCACAGTGGCGCTGCGCTACGACAATGGCGATCCGGCCATCGTCACCGGCAGCCTGGGCGCTGGGCGGCTGGCTTACGTCAGCAGCACCGCGAACATGGATTGGACCAACCTGCCTGCCAAAGGTGACTACGTCGCGTTCGCGCTGCACCTGGCCGCGTGGTTAGCACCACAGCCTGGCGCTGGGCACAACCTGCTGGTGGGCGATACGCTGCGCGCGCCGCTGTCGCCGGCGCAGGCCGCGCTGCCACTGCGCGTGACGGGCCCCTCCGGCACGGGCGAAGCGCGGCTCGTGCGGGTGGCGGAGCGCCCGGGGGCGGCCGAAGCCGGATTCGAAATGCAATATGACGCGGCGGCGAAATGCGGCGTTTACGTCGCGAGCATTGGAAACACGCGCGTCGCCGCGGCGACCTTCGCGGCTAATCTCGACCCGCGCGAGAGCGACCTGGCAGCGCTCGACGAGCAGGGGCTCAAACGCCGCATTGACGGCCCCTTCACTCTGCTGTCCGAATCCGAGATGACGGCCGATGGCACGCGCGGCGGACTGCGCGATGCGCCCTCGGAACTGGCGACGTTGGCCACGGGCGGCGTGCTGGCGCTGCTGCTGATCGAGATGTGGCTGGCGGCACGTTTTGGAGCGCTGCGATGAGCGTGCGCCTGCTGGAATGGCTCCTGGATCTCAAACGCATCCGCCTGGGGCGCGATGCGCCGATCTATTTGCAATGGCATCTGCCGGCGGATCGCTGGGTGCTGTTTACCTTCGGGTTGCTGGCGGCGCTGCTGATCCTGTGGACCTACGCGCATGAGCATGGATCGGTCTGGCGGCGCCTCGTTCCGGCGCTGCTGCGGGCTGCGCTGGTAGCGCTGGTCGGCGCAATGCTGTGCGCGCCGGTGCTGGTCTTGCAGCGCAATCGCGTCGAGCCGTCGCACGTGGCGGTGCTGGTGGACACGTCCGCCAGCATGGCGCGCAAGGACACCTATCTGGATACCGCGCGGGGGGCGCAAATCGTGCGCGGCGCCGGATTGCCCGCCGAGGGCACGACCCTCTCCGAGTGGAGCCGCCTGGACCTGGTACGCCGGGCGCTGTTGCGCGATGCCGGCGCCGTTCTGCGGACGATCGGCGCGCAGCACCAGGTGCAGTTGTTCGCGTTTGCCGATCGCGCGCATCTGGAAGCCGAAGCCCCGGTCATGGAGCCCGCCAGTTCTGCCAAGCCGCAGGACAGCGCGGTGGTCCGCGCGCTGGAAGCGCTGGTCGCGGACGGCAGCGCCACCGACGTGCCCGGCGCGGTGCGCGCGATGCTCCAGCGCACGGATGAAGGTCCGCTGTCCGCCATCGTCATCTTCAGCGACGGGCAGACCACCGAGCCTTCGAGTCTGGAAGACGCCATTGAGGCCGCCCGCGCCGCGCAAGTGCCGGTCTACACGGTGGCGATCGGGGCGCCCGAGCCGCCGCGCGACTTGGCGGTCGTCGCTTTGCCGACAGAGGAAAACGTCTTTGTCCGGGACCTGCTGGCGATGCGCGTGCGGGTGACGTGCGCGGGGCTGGCGGAACCGACGCCGGTGCGCGTCCGCCTCTTCGAGGAAGACAGCGGCGGTCAGGGTTCAGGGTTCAGGGTTCAGGGTTCAGGGGGGCCCATGACGTCAAGCACCGCCGCGCTGACCGCGGAAACGGTGGAGTTGGGCGGAGCGGAATCGACCAACTCCGCGGCGCAGGCATCGACCGTGGTGGAGTTGCGCACCCGGCCGACACGGGCCGGGCACTTGCGCTATCGGGTCGAAGCGGAGCCGATTCCAGGCGAACTGGAGTTGCGCAATAATGTCGACCGGATCGAGATCAACATCCTCGACGACCAGGTGCGCCTGCTGTACGTCGAAGGCTATCCGCGCTACGACTATCGCTACCTCAAGAACGCGCTGCTGCGCGAACCGACCATCCGCTTCGGCGCGCTCCTCCTGTCGGCCGACGCCCGCTTTGCGCAGGAGGGCACCGAACCGGTGCGGCGCTTCCCGGAAACCCCGCAGGAACTCGATCCCTATGACGTCGTGCTCTTCGGCGACGTGGACCCCGGCGGCGACTGGCTGAGCCCGGCCCAGATGAACATGCTGGTCGATTTCGTGGGCCAGCGCGGCGGCGGGTTCGGAGTGATCGCCGGCGAGCGCTGGGCGCCGCAGCGCTTCCGCGGAACGCCGCTGGAAAAGCTGATCCCGGTCCGGATCGATCCGGACTTCACCGGCTCGTATGAGACGAACCTGACGAAACCCTATCGCCCGCAGCTTACGGACGAGGGGCGCCGCAGCCGGATTTTCCGCTTCGATCCCGATCCGGCGGTGAGCGCGCGGATCTTCGATAACCTGCCGGGCTGGTATTGGGTGGCCCGCACGCTGGGTCCGCGGCCGGCGGCCGAGGTGCTGCTCGAACACCCGGAGATGCAGACGCTCACCGGCCCCATGCCGCTGGTCGTGCTCGGGCGCTATGGTGCGGGACGGACTTTCTTTCAGGCGTCGGACGATACCTGGCGCTGGAGGCGGCACACGGGCGAGTGGCTGGTGGATGCCTATTGGATTCAGGTCATCCGCGCACTTCTGCAGCCACGCCAAGTCGGTCAGGATCGGCGCCTGATCATCACGCCCGAGCAAAGCATGTATGCCTATGGCCAGCGCTGCGTAGTTCGCGTTGAGGTGCGCGACGAAGAGACCCTCACGGCGCTTGAACAAAACCCACGCCTGGTGGTGTACGATTCCGATAACGCGCCGGTGGAAAAAGTGGCGCTTGACCGCCTGGGACCGGCCTCGCGGCTGTTTGAGGGCAGTTTTGTGGCCCCGCATGCCGGCCAGTTCCTGATTCAGGCCGAAGCGGTGCTGCCCGCCGCCGGGCAGCGGCCGGCTTCCGCGCTGGTAAGGGTCGAAAATGCCGATATCGAGGGACGGCGGCCCCAATCCGACGAAATCGCCCTGCAGCGCCTGGCGGAGCAGACGGGGGGCGCCATCGTACCCCTGGATCGCCTCGGCGAGGCGTTAGCGGCGATTCCGGACCGCAGCGTTCGCATCCCCGACGACGTCAGCGAGCCGCTTTGGGACACCAAGTTGGTTTTCGCTCTGTTTATTCTTATTATTGGAACAGAGTGGGTATTGCGCAAGGTTTTTGGCATGCTGTGACCCTTGACACGCAGCGTGCCGCTTTGCGGCACGCGTCGCTGGGCGACGCCGGCTTCGCCTGTTGCGTGTCAAGGGTGACGACATCACTTGCAATCCGGGTCATCCCATCCTGAAGCCCTTCCGACCGATTTGCCCTGGCGCAACCGAATCGCCCACTCCGACCTGCTCGAACGTCTGCGGGTTTTCCGGCGGATGGTGCGGACGCGCCTGTTGGCGTACGGGTTGGTGGCGGTGGCGGCTGGCGGGGTTTTCGCGTTCCTGACTATCGTTTCACTGGACTGGCTGTTACGGCTGCCAGCCATCCTGCGCCTGGTGGTGGCGATGCTGTTCCTGGTCGGATTCGCCGGCGCCGCCCTGCACTGGATTGTTCGTCCGCTGCGTGCACAGCTCGACCTGCGCGAAATCGCCGGTACGCTCGAACGGCACTTCGGCCGCACGGATGACCGCCTCTCCAGTACGGTGGATTTCGTGTACAGCGCGACGCGTGGCAGGCCCTCGCCGGCTTTGGCCGCGGCGGGCGTGGGATCCGAGAGTCTTTTGGCCCGGATCGTCGCCGGCACGGATGAGCTGGTGCGCGGCATGGCGTTCGAAGACGCGCTGTCCCTGCGACCCTTCCTACTGCGCGTGGGTTGGTTGGTGGCCGGACTGGGGCTGCTGGCAACGATCTGTTATGCCTCGCCGGACTGGGCGCAGATCGGAATGAACCGCTACCTGCTTCCGTTCAGCCGCCTGGATTGGCCGCACCAGGTCGAAATCAAACCCTGGACCCAGGATGTGAAGGTCGCATTCGGCGAGTCGGTGACTTTGCGGATGGCGGTGACGCGCGGCGCCAGCGAGGTGCTCCGCGGCGTCGTGCGGCTGCGCGATCGCGAGGGGCGCCTGACCTCATTGACCATGTACCCGGTGGCGGCGCGCCGGCACCTGAAACCTGAAGGATCAGCTTCGCGCGGCGACGACCCGGATGCGAAGTCCTCACCGCAGGGCGTCGAGTACGCCTGCACGATTGACGGCATTGCCAGCGACCTGACGTACTGGTTCGAAGCCGGCGACGCCAGCACAGCCGACGTGCCGCTGCAAATCCGCGCCGTGCGCCGACCGGAGATTCTCAGCACATCGATCAGCGCTGCGCCTCCGCCGTATGCGGCGCATGCCGCGCCGCGCGAGTTGGATGTCGGAACGGGTGACGTGCGCGTGGTGGTCGGCAGCACGCTGACCGTGGCGGTCCGCGCCAGCAAACCCACGGCCCGCCTGGCCGATCCTCAGGGGACCCAAGCCGCTGGTTCAAGCACGCCCCTGTCCAACTGCCTGCGCTTCACGGATGGGACCGAAATTGCACTGCAGAGCGACGCGAACGATCCGCACGAGCTGACCGCCGATTTTTCCGTAATCCAGGACGGAGTTTTTCGCATCCACCTGACCGACCGCGAAGGGTTTTCCAATCGCGGCGGCAGCGAGTTCCGCATCGCGGTCCAGCCCGATCTGCCGCCGCTGGTGACGATGGTCGAGCCCAATGCACTCACCGAGGTAACCGCCGCCGGCGCGGTCAACGTCGTCGCGCGCATCGATGACGATTTCGGCGTGACGCGCGTGGAGCTGCTGGGGCAGAAAACATCAGGATCGACCGGTTCGGCCGGCGCCGCGGCCCCCACCGGCGAGTTCCTGATGCCGTTGCCGTTCGCTCCCGCACCCGACGCCGGCAGTGAGCGGGTCAGTATGGCGTGCGCCTATGTCTGGCAGGTCGCGTCGCTGGGCGCCGCGCCCGGAGACGTGTTCACGTTTCAGGTGCGGGCGGTGGACAACTGCGCCGGCGACGCCTGTCGCGCGCCGCTGGCCGACGGCGGTCAGGAGGGCCGTTCGACGCCGTTGCGTTTGAAGATCATCAGCGAGATCGATCTGGAGAACCGGCTCCGCGACGAATTT
Organism: Phycisphaerae bacterium; assembly: GCA_036505095.1. Lineage (GTDB taxonomy): Bacteria > Planctomycetota > Phycisphaerae > UBA1845 > UBA1845 > DASXUA01. Next base: position 5,363 of record DASXUA010000410.1, on the reverse strand, counting down.
GCCCTGCTGCAAACGCGCCTGCGGCAGGCGCTGGAGGAGCAGGAACTGGTCAAGGACGACACCGATCGCCTGCAGGCCGAAATGGGTTCGAGCGCGCAGCCGCTTTCGCCCGAGCAGCGCGAGCAAACAGCCGGGCTGGCGATCCGCGAATCCCGCCTGACCGCGCGCGTGCGCGAGCTGTCGCGGCAATTCGAACAATTGCGCCGGCGCATGGCACTGAATCGTCCCGGCGAGTCGGCCGCGGGCGAAGCGCAGGAAACGCAGCGGCTGGCCGCGGCGTTGCAGTCGGTCGCCGATGAAGCCCTGTCGCGCGCCGTCAGCGGCTTGGAACAGGCGCGCGCCGCGGCCGCCGCGCCGCAGCAGCAGCAGGGCATCGAAGCGGCGCGCTCCGGTCAGCAGGCCGCGCTGGACGTGCTCCGCGAGCTGGTGCAGAGCGTCGGCGCCTGGGGCGATTTCCGCGAGGTGGTCAACAAAGCCCGCGAGCTGTTCGATCGCCAGCAGGCGCTGCGCGCCCAGGTCACGCAACTCGGCAAGCAGACGCTGGGCAAATCGCCGCAGCAGCTCGATCCGCAGCAGTCCGGCGAATTGGCGGCGCAGACCCGGCGGCAACGGCAACTCGCCGATCAGACCGAACGCCTGCTCGCCACCATGCAGCGGCTGGCGACCTCGCGCCACGAGCACGAGCCGGCCGCCAGCGAGGCCCTCGATGCCGCCAACCGTTCGGCGGCGGGGTCTGAGCTGCCTGCCCGCATGCGCGAGGCCGCAGCACGCCTGCAAGAAAATCGGACTGCGGCCGCGATCAACGAGCAACGCACGGCCGAGCAGGCGCTGGGCAAGATGCTCGCCGCGCTGCAGGAATCCTCGCGGGGCAAGCTGCGCGAGCTGGCCGAGTTGAACAAGCGGCTCGAACAAGCCGAAGAGACGCTCACGCGTTTGCTTTCCGAGCAGCGCGCCCTCTTGAACGAGAACCAGGAAGCCCAGCGCCGCGCGGCCGACACGGATACGTTTCTGGATCTCGCCGACCGGCAGAAACTTCTGCGACGCAACACGGCCCAATTCGCCGATGAGTTGGCGGAGAACCCGCGCTCCGCGGATGCCGGGCGCGCCACCCGCCGGGCTGTGCCGCCCATGACGCGCGCCGAGGAGCGCCTGGCGGAGAGCGACCAGGCCCCCGCCGGCAGCGCCCAGCAGGAAGCGGTCAAAGCACTCGAGGAGGCGCTCGCCGTCGTGCAATCACTGGCGCGCCAGGCGCAGCATGAGTCGGCGCAGACCACATTGGCCGCGCTGCGCCTCGATTTGGAGGCCCTGCGGAATCAACAACAGGATTTGAACGGGCAAACCGCCGAGGTGGTTGAGCGGCTCATGGTGCCAGGCGGCGCGGCGGCAGCGCTGCAGCGGGCCGACGCCCGCAAGGTCACGCAGTTCGCGCGGCAGCAGGGCACTCTGCGCGATCAGGCCGACGAGCTGCGCCGCCGCATGGGCGAGGCGGTGGTCTACGACTGGATCATGCAGCGCGTCGTGACCGGTATGGAACGGGCGCGCAGCGCGCTGGACAACCGCCGGCTGGACCGGGCGCTGATCTCCGAGCAGGCCGACGTGCTCACGTCGTTGACGCGGCTGATCGACGCCATCGCACAGACCGAGGCGCTGCCGCCCTCCGACGATTTTGCCGAAAGCAGCTCGGGCGAGGGCGGTGAAGGTCAGGGGCCGGCGCCCAACAAACCGGTGCCCACGGTGGCCGAATTGATCGTGCTGCGCACGCTGCAGGCCGATATCAACGCGCGCACGGCACAGCTCGGAGCGGATTTCAACGCCGATGCGGCCTCGGAAGATCAGCTCAAGCAATTGCAAGCGCTGGGTGAGGAGCAGCATCAAGTGCGGGAGCTGACCGAGACCGTGACGCAGAAAGCACGCAAGCGTGGAGGATGAGTCGTGAGTGGTAGGCGAGCCGTCGGGTTCATCCCGGCAGCATGGCAGTGAAAGAAAGGCTTCTGATGTGCGTAATCGTTCGTAGAGTGACGGCCATGAATGTCCAATACGCATGGATTCTGCTCGCCCTCGTCGCACCCATGCTCCATCCCATCGCGCATGCCGACGCAATCGCGCCGCAAACCCAGCCGGCGGGCGACGATGAACAGAAGGAGTTGGCGAAAAAGCTGATCCGCGGCCCGTCCACGCAGGACCGCGACGTGATGGCGGCCGTTCTGAATCTCATGGAGCGTGTCCAGGACAAGCTGAAGAAGGATTTCGATCCTGGACCACAAACGCAGACGGCGCAGAAGGAAATCATCAAACAACTCGACGCCGCGATCGCCTCGGCGCAGCGGCAGCGCTCGTCGAACGCATCCAGCTCCTCGAGCGACAAACGCCGCACTGAGCCGGCGCGCCCGTCGCCCGATTCCAAGTCCGTGCAGCCGCAGTCGACGGCCGGCGCGTCGAACAAGTCCACGACAACCGCGCCGGCAAGCGCGGCCAGCAACTCCAAGCTGGCCGGCGAGCTGCGCGAGACGCGCCGCTCCTGGGGCCACTTGCCCAGCCGCGATCGCGACGAGCTCATCCAGAGCGAATACGACGCGATCCTGAACGGTTTCAGGCCGCTGGCCGACCGTTATTTCCGGGCACTCGCCGAATCTGAGGAGGATGATCGACCATGATGCTTCCCGCCTGCACTCTGGCGATGACGGCGCTGCTGATGGCTCAGTCGGGCGGATCGTCCGATCCCCAGCGGCCGATGGCCACGCGCGAAGAGCTCACACCCGAGACCCTGCGCGCCATCGAAGGCGGCCTCGAATGGCTGTCCAAACAGCAACAGCCGGATGGCTCGTTTGGTGCGCTGTCGCAGTACGGCAAGCACGTGGGCATCACCGCGCTCGCGGGTTTGGCTTTCATGGGCGATGGCAATCTGCCCGGCCGCGGGCGCTATGCCGACCATGTCGAAGGCTGCCTGCGTTTCATCCTGGCCAACAGCTCCGAGAGCGGACTGCTGGCGGCCGAGACCTCGCATGGGCCGATGTACGGCCACGGCTTCGCCACGCTGTTCCTGGCCGAACTCTACGGAATGACCCCGCGCGAAGACATTCAGGAAGCGCTGCGCAAGGCCGTGCGCCTCATCGTCACCACGCAGAACGCCGAAGGCGGCTGGCGCTATCAGCCGGTGCGGAACGATGCCGATCTATCGGTCACCATCTGCCAGGTGATGGCGCTGCGCGCCGCGCGCAACGCCGGCATTTACGTGGAGAAGACCACGATCGACGACGCCATCAATTACGTAAAGAAAAGCCAGAACCCCGACGGTGGATTCCGGTATATGTTAACGTCGGGCGGATCAGCATTCGCGCGTTCGGCCGCCGGCGTCGCGGCCCTGCAATACGCGGGCATCTACAGCGGCGAAGAGCTGGAGCGCGGTCTGCAATACCTGCTCAAGTACGCTCCGCCGAAGGAGGAAAGCATCGGCCACTATTTCTACGGCCACTACTATGCGGCCCAGGCGATGTTCCTGGCTGGCGACACCTATTGGTCGGCCTGGTGGCCGGCGATCCGCAGCGAGCTGCTCGAAAAGCAAACCGACGAGGGTTACTGGAAGGGGCAGGCCGGCAACGAATATGGGACCGCCATGGCGTTGATTATCCTGCAAGTACCGAATCGGCTGCTGCCGATCTTTCAGAAGTAGGACGGGCTTTGAGCTTGGCGAATTACGTTTATATGTCGCGGTCGCAGGGCGCAGCGCTCCGACAAGCAAGCCCTGAAGGCAGAGGTCCCCGCAAGCGCGGGTCTGCGCCTGCGATCACAGTGGTGCTCGCGCTTGGGTGCGCCGCGGTGCTGGCGGATGAATACAAGCCCGCCACGGCCGACATCACCGTTCGGACGATCGATCCCGATCCCCTGCACGGTCGGATCGTGCATTGGTCGCTCTCCGGTGAGTTGGTAATCGAGGAATCGGCCGCCGGCGAGGCCGGCGGCGTATCCCGACGTATCCCCAGCGATCAGATTGTCCGCATCGATCTGGCGGCCGAACCGCCGGACGCTGCGCGCCGCACGCCGCTCGGCAGCCCCTCCCGTTCTGAAACCGCCAGGAAACAACCCGCGGCGGCCATCACGCTTGATCTCGTCGGCGGCGATCGGTTGATCGGCACCTGCTCAGAACTTCGTCCGCAAGCGCCGAGTGAGCTGCGCACGGGTGAATCGCACGCGATATCACCGCACGCGGGCGGATCCGCGGTGGCGGACGTGGGAGGTTCTGCGAGCGACGATGAAGTCACGCTGATCACGGCCTCCGCCGGTCCGATCACGGTTCCGCTCGAATTCGTGAGTGCTGTGAGAACAGCCGCGGCCGCCATGCCGCGCTGGCGCGAAGCGCTTGACGATTTGCGCCACCGCGCGCCGGCCGAGGACGATGCGCTGCTGCTGACGAACGGCGACGTCCTGCACGGCTTGTTGCGACGCGTGGGCGCAAACGGCATTGCCTTCGAACAGGCGGGTAGCGAGTTGGTTGTGCCGCTCGAACGCGTCGTCGCGGCTCTGCTGGCTCCAACGCCATCGCCTGCGGCTGCGGGGTTGCGCGCCCGCGCTGCGCTGGCCGACGGCAGCCGCTTGACCGCCGCGCAAGTCGAGTGGTCGGGCGACCATCTCGAAATCGAAGCGTTCGGCGGTCGGCGGCTAACACTTCCAATGGAACACGTCCAGGGGATCGATGTTACGGGCGGTCGCTGGGGCTGGCTGTCAAGCATCGAGCCGGTAAGCGATCAGCACACGCCCATGCTGGACCTGGCCCGCCACGGCGAGTCTGCGACGTGGCCGCGCGTCATCAATGCCAACGTGCTGGGCGAGCCGCTGCACGTCGGCGGCCGTACGTTTGCGTACGGCATCGGCGTGCATAGCGCCTCGATGATGCGTTTCGATCTGGCGGGGGAATACAAAACATTTGTCACCTCCTTCGGCCTGGACGACGACAGCGGTCCGTATGCCGACGTGAGTGTCGAAATCCACGTGGATGGCCGGCGCTGCTATCAGGAAGCCAACGTCCGTCCGGGTACGCTGCATGGCGAGGTGCGGCTGGACATCGCCGGCGCCAAGAGCCTGGAGCTGATCGTCGGATTCGGCGAGAACGGCGATGTGCAGGACCGCTTCGACTGGGTCGAGCCGGCGCTCATCCGCTGAGGCAGAACCCCCCACGCTAGTGGGGGGTGACGTTCGAGCTCCTTTCGCATGCGCAACTCACCCCGCCGCCGCCACGGCGGATCTGCGACTTGCGGGCGGGGTTCTGACGGTCTCCCGCAGCACGATTCAGGCATAGCCCGCTGGTACTCGGCGATGCCAGTCGGTCGCTTGTTGATAGTGGTGCGCGGCGCGCAATAGAAGATCCT
>DASXUA010000409.1:0-7786 GCA_036505095.1 Phycisphaerae bacterium | reverse complement strand
ACGAGTCAGGCGGGGGCAGGGCGAACGCCGGGCCGGGTGATGCTAGCGTGGCGGAGGCGCCGGCCGGCGCCTCGGCGCCCGCGTGCTGCCGTTGGGCCGCGGCGATCAACTCGGCGTGCCGCGCCTGGCGGGAAGAGTCATTCGATGAGCCGTCATGGTTCATAGTCACAAGCCTTGCGGCGCGGCGTTTCGATCGCGTGACTTCTGCTGGCAGTACGCCTCTATAGGTTCTGCGACAAAGGCGCCCGGATGTCACGACGAAGTTTGAAATTCTGAGGCGGGGCCCAGCAACTCGCGCAGGCGGTCGTGCGCCCGGGCCCGCAGCATATGCACCGCTCCCGGCGAGCGGTGCATGGCCTGGGCGACCTCGGCGACCGGCCGGGCATCCAGGTCGAGCAGTCGCACGACCTGAGCGTAGTCGGGCGGCAGGCGGGAGATGGCCTTCTGGAGCTGGTCGCAGCGCTCGTCGCGCCGCAGCGCCCGACTGGGTGTGCTGATCGTCACCGCCAGAAACAGGTCCAGCTCGCCCGCTGCGTCAACCGGCGCGTTTCTCCCCACGACGGATCCGCCGCGTTTCTGCCGGCTCAGCCCGCGGATGGCGTCGCGCAGGTTGTTCTCGGCCATTTGACGAAGCCAGCTCGGGAAAGACTCAGCCCGATTCGGGTCGAAGTCGCGGATGTGGCGGAAGGCCTCGATGTAGGTGACCTGCATCACGTCGGCCGGGTCAAGTTGGGCGCGCCAGGTCTTGTCGATCCGCAGCGTCCGCTCGACGTCCGGCCCGTACGTGCGCAGCAACTCTGCCAGCGCCTCCCTATCGCCGCGGACGGCGCGCGGCAACGGGTCTGTATCGACATCAGACATGAGAGAGTCTCGGACGAGCCCATTATACCGTTGCGCTGCGCGAAAAAGCAGGCCCGCCGCGGTGCAGGCGAGACGCCCGCACCACAACGTGCTGCCCGCACCACAACATGCCGCCCGCTTGGCGGGGGGCGCTGAACGGCTATACTCCTGCGCTTCAGTCTCGCGCTGCCAGCGACGAGCGCGGCGCCGGAGAGCCGTCGATGCCATTTGAGAAGGTCGATCCCAAAGTCAATTTTCCGGCGCAGGAGGTGCGCGTCCTGGAATTCTGGGAGCGGGTGAAGGCGTTCGAGACGCTGCGCGCACAGAACGCCGGCCAGCCGCGCTGGTCGTTTCTGGATGGGCCGATCACGGCCAACAATCCCATGGGCGTGCACCACGCCTGGGGCCGGACCTACAAAGACGTGTTCTGCCGCTATCACGCCGCCAAGGGCTTTGATGAGCGCTATCAGAACGGTTTCGACTGCCAAGGCCTGTGGATCGAGGTCGAGGTCGAAAAGGAGCACGGCTTCTCCGACAAGCGGCAGATCGAGGCCTACGGCATCGACAAGTTCGTCGAGGAGTGCAAAGCGCGCGCCCTCAAATTCTCGGCCATTCAGACGCGCCAGTCCATCCGCCTGGGCTACTGGATGGACTGGAACAACTCGTACTACACGCTGTCAGATGAGAACAACTATGCCATCTGGCACTTCCTCAAGAAGTGCCACGAGCAGTCGCTGGTCTACAAGGGTTCGGACGTGATGCCTTGGTGCCCACGCTGTGGCACCGGCATCAGCCAGATGGAAATGAACGAGGGTTATCACGAAACCGAGCATCTGTCGGTGTTCGTGCGGTTCCCCATCCGCCGCCCTCACCCCGGCCCGCTCCCGGGTGGAGAGAGCGTGCGCGAGGCACTGCTGGTCTGGACGACGACGCCCTGGACGCTTACATCCAATGTGGCGGCGGCCGTCCGGCCGGGCATGCCCTACGTGAAGGTGCGCAGCGGCGACTGGATCTACTACATCGGCAAGGCGAACTTCGAAGCCGCACGCAAGCAGCCCGTGGAGTTGGCGGACAAGTCTGCCACCCCGAGCTTGATGAACATTCAGACCATCGTGCGCGGGCTCGGCGGCGCTGACGTGCTGGAGGAGTTGGATGGTTCGCAGCTTGTCGGTCTAACCTATGACGGGCCGTTCGATCACCTGCCGGGCGCTCAGCCGGCCGTCGCGGCGCATCGAGTGATCCCCTGGGCGGAAGTCACCGAGTCGGAAGGTTCGGGGATCGTACACATCGCGCCGGGTTGCGGTGCGGCCGACTATCAGCTTGGCAAGGCGCTGCGGCTGCCGGCTATCGCGCCGCTGGAAGAGAATGGGCGCTTCAAGGCCGGATTCGGCGAGCTGACCGGCAAGCAGTTCAACGAGGTGGCCGAGCAGATCGCCAACGATCTGAAGGCGCGCGGCCTGCTGGTGGCGCGCGAGCGCTACCTGCACCGTTATCCGCATTGCTGGCGCTGCAAGACCGAACTGGTTTATCGTCTGGTCGACGAGTGGTTCATCAACATGAGCTGGCGCGAGCGCATCATGAACGCTGCCCGCAGCGCGCGCTGGATTCCGGCGTGGGGGCTGGAGCGCGAGCTGGACTGGCTGCGCAACATGGGCGACTGGATGATCTCCAAGAAGCGCTACTGGGGCTTGGCGCTGCCGATCTGGGAATGCGCACAATGCGGCCAATTCGAGGTCATCGGCGGGCGCGACGAGCTGCAGGCGCGGGCTGCATCCGGCTGGGAAAATTTCGAGGGACATTCTCCGCATCGCCCGTGGATCGACCACGTCAAGATCCGCTGCGGAAAATGCGGCAACCAGGAGATGTCGCGCGTCAAGGACGTCGGCAACCCCTGGCTGGATGCCAGCATCGTGCCGTTCAGCACGATGGGCTATTTCACTGATCGCGCGAACTGGGAGAAATGGTTCCCGCCCGATTTCATCGTCGAATCGCTGCCGGGCCAGTTCCGCAACTGGTTCTATGCCCTGCTGGCGATCAGCACCATGCTGGTGGATCGCGCGCCGTTCAAGACGCTGCTCGGGCATGGGCTGGTGCTGGACGACAACTTCGAGGAGATGCACAAGTCCAAGGGCAACGCCATCTGGTTCGACGAGGCCGCCGACAAAATCGGCGCCGATACGATGCGCTGGATGTTCTGCGCGCATGCACCGGAGCGCAACCTGGCGTTCGGTCCGAAGCACGCCGACGAGACGCGGAAGAAGATCATTACGCTGTGGAACGTGTACAAATTCTTCGCCGATCTGGCGTCGGTCGACCAGTTCGACCCCGCGGCCGAACGCATTCCGGTCCTGGAGCGTTCCGACCTGGACCGCTGGATTCTGTCGGATTTGCAACAGCTCATCGAAGTGGCCGACAAGTCCTACAGCGAATTCGACGTGCAGACGTTCTGTCAGCGCTGCGAGCGGTTCGTCGACGACCTGAGCACCTGGTATCTGCGGCGCTCGCGGCGGCGCTTCTACGCCAGCGGCTGGCCGGCCGACAAACGCGCCGCCTACGCAACGCTATACGAAGTGCTCGACACGCTGATCCAGCTCATCGCCCCTATCCTGCCCTTCACGGCCGAGGCGATGTATCAGAATCTCGTCGTCGGCGGTCACGGCGGCGTGGCGTTTGAGGGGTCAGGGTTCCCGCCACGGCGGGCAGGCAGAGTTCAGGGTTCAGTGGCGTCATCGGTGCATCATCGCCCGTTCCCCAAGCCCGATCCCGCGCTCGTCAATCACGACCTTTCGGAGCACGTCGGCGCATTCCTGCACGTGGTCTCGCTGGCGCGTTCGGCGCGCACGGAGAACAAGCTCAAGGTGCGGCAGCCGCTGGCCGAGCTGATTGTCGTGCCCGGCAGCGACGCGGAGCGCGCGGCGCTCGAGAAGTTCAAGGGCGATCTGCTGGAGGAGCTGAACGTCAAGCGCGCCACCTTGCGCAGCAGCGTGGCGGATCTGTGCCGCGTCGATGTCAAGCTCAATCTCAAGCTGGCCGGGCCGAAGTACGGCAAACAAGTGGGGGCGATCACGAAGGCGCTGTCCAGCATTGACGCCGCACAAGTGGCGGCGCGCGTGGCGCGCAACGACGCCGTGCCGGTGCAGATCGACGGCGAGATCGTCGCGCTCAGCCCGGCCGAGTTGATCGTCAGCAAGTCCTACAGCGACGCCTACGCGGCCGCCGAGGATCAGGGTACGATCACGCTCATTGATCGGCGCGTCACCGAAGAATTGAAGCTCGAAGGCCTGGCGCGCGACATCGTCCGCAACGTGCAGAATCTGCGCAAGGATGCCGACCTGAACATCGAGGACCGGATCGTGCTGTCGCTACAGACCGACTCGCCCGCTCTGCAATCGGCGATTCGCAACTGGCGCGGCTTCATCGCGGAAGAGACGCTGGCGGTGGAGCTGCGCGACACGGCGCTGGAATCCTTCGACGGTCGGACTGAAGTCGAGATCGAAGGCAACAAGGTGAGGATCGCGCTGGCCCGCGCGCCTGCGGCGGCGCCATGAGTATCGCCACCCGATTCATGATGCGGCGCGGGTCACGCGCGCCAGCGTATAAGGGCGCTTATCGGGGCCGATCACGCTCACGACTGTCTGGAAAACCGAGCCGGGGGGCGGCAAAAGCGTGGTGTGCTGATCTCCGATCAGGACGATAAAGCCCTCGGGATCGCGCCGGTCCGAGCGCGAGCGCCAGTGCCGGCCCTCGCGCTCCAGATAGAAGAACAGGGACGAGTAGTTGTCGAGCGCATCGACATAGACGGGGGCGTCGCGCGGGATATGCGGCGCGAACACGGCCGCTACGCTGCGCAGCGAACGCTTCCGCGCCCGCCGCGGTTGGACGATGCCGTCATTAATCGCCAGGACACAGCAGCCGATCACCGTGAATATGACCGCGATCGCCCGCGCGTGCGGCGCGGGCAGGCGCTCCAGCGCCATCCCGGCCACCATCGCGATGGGTCCGGCCAGCGGCAGGTAGTAGCGCGTGTCATCGGTCGTCACGAGCAAGTACGCCGACAGTCCGGTGATCAGGAACGCCCACGCGATTCTCCAGGTTCGCGCGGTCGCCACGTCGGAATACGCCTTCCGCTGCCGGACGGCGGCATAGATGACGGCCGCCGACCAGGGCATGAACACCCCGACAATGATGAACGGCTTTAGCGCCATCTGGAGCAGAGCGGCGCCGCCAAAGCGCGCAGACCGCAGTATGAGTTCGCCGAGATGCTGTTTGAATGCGTCCGCTTGCGCGGTCAGATACGCCAGATAGAGATACAGCCCGGTTGCGGCCAGGAACAACGTCACGCCGAGCAGATGTGACCATTGAAACAAACGGCCAAAGCGCCGCACGGCGAGTCCTGCCACGATCAGGCCCGGCGCATACACGACCAGTGCCGGGATGCCCTTGCTCATAAAAGCGAACCACAGGCCGGCGTAACCCAGCACCCAATAGCGCCAGTCCGCGCGCTCGACGGACAGATTGCGGCAGGCGGCCAGCACCGCGAGCGTGCTGCCCAGCGTCAGCGGCACGTCGAAGCCGGCCATGCCGATCTGCTCGACATAGATCCCGCTGGTCGTGGCCGCCAATGCGCAGAACAAACCACAGCGCGGCGTGACCAGCGCGCCCATCACGAAGAACAACGCCAGGCCCAGGAGCACGCCGCACAGTGCTGTCGGCAGACGCAGCGAGAATTCCGTCTGGCGGCCAAAGAGCCATTCCGTGCCGGCTGCCATCCAGTACACCATCGCCGGTTTGAAGGCATAGATATCGCCGTAGAGCCGCGGCACGATCCAATCGCCGCTCGCGCGCATATGCCGAGCCGCAAGAGCGATGATCCCCTCCATCGAGATCAGATCGGTCCGCCAATTGAACAGCAGGCTGATCGGAAGGGCGACGAGCAGATACGTGAGTAAGTATCGGCGACGCACGCGATCGCCCGTCGCGCGCCCCGAATCCAGCGCTTCATTTTGCCGTCGCACGTCGGTTCTCGCGAGAGCCTGTACGCCATTGGCGTCATCTGCGAAATCTGCGGATTCGATTTGACACTGCCCCACCGATATCGCACATCTGGGGTGCAGTCAAAACGACCTCCTCCTTCCTCCTCCTCCGAAGGAGTCGCCAGGGCTGGCTCGCCAGGACGGACCCGCCCCGGCGGCTCCTGTTTTTACGCACTACTCCCACGTCCAGGCGAAGCGCTTCCGATAATGCCGATAGTACAGGCCGACAATGCGCATGGCCACGATATCCACGTAAACCGTCAGTCCCGAAACCACGATGCCCGCCACGAAGAGCTTCCCGAGGTCGAGGCCCTTGCCGCGCATCATGGCCCGCCCGAGCAGTTGACCTGACAACCAATCCTGCACCCAGAAGCTGCCGCCGACCAGGGCACACGTCAGGACGTAGGGCACGAAGGTGCAGGCGATCGTCCGCAGCGCCAAGTCGAGGCGGACCACCGCGCCCAGGCCCTGCAGCGCGACCGCCAGGATCGAAATCGGCCAGAGGAAGAGCGCCAATAACAACAGCGCGACGAAGGGACCGCTGATCAAGCCTTCATCGCGAAGCGCTGACCCGCCTTCCAGCAGAACCTGTGGGCCACCCGAGAGCAACTCCGTTGCGGTCCAGACCAGATAGGCGATTGCCGGCAGCAGCAGCACCAGTGTTACGCCGACATATTTGATGAGCGGCATGATCACGTCGTCCACGATACCTTCTGTAAGGCTCAACGTGGGCAGATCGTCCTCGCCGGCTGCGGCGGCCGCGACCGTGTTGAACAGGAACGAGATATACCATCCCGAAATAATGAGCGATGCGATGATTCCGATACACGGGGCGAAGCCCACCACAATTTTGAGCGTCCGCACGGCCCACATGATCAGCATGATCACCAGGTTGGAAGGCTGAATCAGGAACAGGAATGCCCAGGCGGCATCGCGCAGAAAAGCTGGCAACGTGCCTTGTCGGCCGCGCAGCGCCGGCACTTCGTCGATCGCCGTGGCGCGCGGGATGGATGCCCCGGCCGCCGGCGCGTTCTCAACCGCGGCCGCTAGTGCTGACGGTGCAGCTACCTCCGCTCGTTTCGCCTGCGTCGCCGCCTCCTCGAGCAGCGCGAGCATGTCACCGGGTTCCGCCGGCACCGGCTTGGGCTTGGGAATGACAAAGATGACGCCGCATTTCTTGCATTTGGCGCGTTTGCCCTCCGTGCCGGCGGGCAATTGGTACCGGGCACCGCAGGTGCAAACTACCTTGGGCATGGCATTCTCCTCCAGACAGGCACCGCGGGCCGAAAGGCGGACCTCGACCCTCGGCCCTCGGTTCCCATTCCTTTTGAGTTCTGCGCAGCTTCTGACATGAATTTTGAAGAATCTGGGCGGTTCAGTCAAGTCTGAATTCAGCGCGCCAGGCGGCGGAGCGAATGCTATGCGAGCGGGGGCCGGCAGCAGTACAATGCCAGCGCATCCACGAGGTGTGCAATGCAGCAGCCGATCCCGTGCGCCGCGACTGACGTCGCCCAACAATATCTGCGACTGCACCTGGCCGACCAGATCGGGCCGATCACGCTCGGGAAGCTGATTCAGCATTTCGGAAGCGTATCGGCGGTGCTGACGGCCTCGCTGGCCGAGTTGTCACGCATCGATGGAATCGGCCGTGCGCGGGCTGAAGCGATCCTGGCATCCCGAAACCCGGAATCTGTCACCGACGAGTTGGAACTGGTGGCCGAACAAGGTGTCCGCGTGATCTGCTGGGAAGACTCGGAGTATCCAAGCCAGCTTCGCCATGTTACCGATCCTCCCGTTTGTCTGTATGTCAGGGGAAAGATAGAGCCACAGGATGCGGTAGCGGTTGCGGTGGTCGGGTCGCGGCGTTGTTCGCATTATGGCGCGGAGCAGGCGCGGCGCTTCGGCTGGCTGCT
>DASXUA010000408.1:0-2830 GCA_036505095.1 Phycisphaerae bacterium | reverse complement strand
CCGAGTCAGGGTGGGACCAGATTTCCGGGCAATCGGGACGACGCCAGCATTGGACCGCCCCGAATTATTGGGCGCACCCCCGAGTCAGGTTCCGGCTGGATAGCCTGTTAAGCTGGGGTGTTGTCGAAGGTGGCCGATGCGTATCTCGGCCGGGAATCGTTATCATGGCGCGGCGTAACTTGCGGAGGAGCCGACGGTGGCCACCACGTTTGAAAGCCGCGAACGGGACTCGATCCTGACCCTGACGCTCAATCGCCCGGACCGGCTGAACGCATTGACGTTCGAGGTGTATGCCGAGCTGCGCGATACGTTTCTCGCGTTGCGCACGCGCGAGGACGTGCGGGCTGTGATCATCACGGGCGCCGGGCGCGGCTTCTGCTCGGGTGGGGACCGCGATGACATTATCCGGCGGCTGTTTGATCGCGATGCGGCCGGAGTCGAGCAATTCACACGAATGACCTGCGACTTGGTGGCGGCGATGCGCGCCTGTCCCCAGCCGATCATCGCGGCCATCAACGGTGCCTGCGTGGGCGCCGGGGCGATGATCGCGCTGGCGTCGGACTTCAGGTATGCCGTGCCGGACGCGAAGTTCGGATTCGTGTTTGTGACCGTCGGCCTGAGCGGCGCGGACATGGGCGCCACCTTCCTGCTGCCGCGCGTGGTCGGCTGGACCCGCGCGACGGAGCTGCTGCTGACCGGGCGCATGTTTGACGCGGCCGAAGCGGAGCGGATCGGTTTCTTGACAGGCATCATGTCTGCTGAGCAGCTTTTGCCGACCGCGGAGGTCTTGGCCGCGGAACTGGCGCGCGGACCACGCTTCGGAATGGCCATCACCAAAATGCTGCTCAACAGCCAGATGAGCGCCGGACTGCATCCGGCGCTGGAGGCTGAGACGCAGGGGCAGGCCCTGTGCATGACGCACCCGGATTTCAAGGAGGCGTACGCCGCTTTTAAGGAGAAACGCCCACCCAAGTTCAAGTAGCGAGTGGCATGGGCAAGCGGCCTTTTGCTTGCCCGTGCGTTCAAGCGATGCCGTATTCACCATGTCCTTTGAGTCGTTGCCATTCTTTGAGACCCGTCACCAGGCCTTGGCCGATCAACTCGACCGCTTCATCGCCGACGAGATCGCACCGCTCACCGAGTACGACGAGACCGGTACCGAAGCTAATGCCCGTGAGTACGTGCGGCGCCTGGCGGCCGGAGGGTTCCTGCGCGAGATCGGACCGGCCGAAATCCGCACGATCAGCCTGGTCCGGGAGCGCCTGGCCTATACCAGTGCGCTGGCCGACACGATGTTCGCCATGCAGGGTCTGGGCAGCATTCCTATCGCCCTGGCCGGCAGCGACGAGCAGAAAAACGCGTGGCTGCCGCGGATTCAAAGCGGCGCCATTTCGGCGCTGGCCATGACGGAATCGACCGCCGGCAGCGACCCGGCCGCGATGAAGCTGAAAGCCGAGCGCACGCGCGACGGTTACGTCTTGCGCGGGGAGAAAACGTTCATCTCGAACGCGGGCCTGGCTGAGGTCTTCGTCGTCATCGCGCGGACGGCCGACGGCAATCACGACGCCCATTCGGCTTTCATCGTCCCCGGCGATGCCGTGCATCTGGCAGCTCGGCCCATCGAGCTGATCGCGCCGCATCCGGTGGGCACTCTGATTTTCGACGGTGTTGAAGTTCCATCCGGGGCGCGCGTGGGCGAGGAGGGTATGGGACTGCGAATCGCCTATGCCGTGCTGGATCTGTTCCGCTCAACGGTTGGGGCAGCCGCCTGCGGGATGGCGCGGCGGGCGCTCGACGAGGCCGTCACGTACGCACAGCGCCGCGAGCAGTTCGGAAAACCGATCGCCAATTTCCAGGGCATCCAGTTCATGCTGGCCGAAATGGCCACCGAGCTTTCCGCCGCGCACTTGCTGGTGGCGCAAGGCGCCGCCGAGGCCGACGCGCGCCGGCCGAACATGAAATGCCTGGCCAGCATGGCCAAACTGTACGCAACGGACCACGCCCACGCGATCATCGACCGTGCCCTGCAGATTCACGGCGGGGTCGGGTTGCTGCGCGGCACACCCGTCGAGCGCTTGTATCGCGACATCCGCGCGCTGCGTATCTACGAAGGCACGAGCGAAATTCAGAAGCTGGTGATCGCCCGCGAGCTGCTGGAGTAAAGCTATGAAGTACCTTACGTATGCATTGATGGTTCTCGGTCTGCTGATCCTGGCAAACGGCGCCGTGGCATTTTTCGATCGCTACAATTTCATTACGCAGGAAAGGTACGGACCAAGCCTCACGCCGATCTATATCATTGGAGCCGGCATCCTCGTGTGCCTGCTCGGACTTGCCCTGAACACGACCGCGACTGGTCTACGATCCTCGAAACCCGACAGGGGTGCACGATGAAGAAGACGGTTGCGCAGGTGAACATGGCGCGCAAACGCGTGCTGGCACGCGTGGACTTCAATGTGCCGCAGGATGATTCGGGCGCGATCACGGACGACCGGCGGATTCGGGCGGCGCTGCCGACGATCCGCAAGGTACTGGAGGACGGCGGGCGGCTGATTCTGATGAGCCATCTGGGTCGGCCGGGGGGCAAGGACCGTGCGGCGGATGCAAAATTCACGCTTGCGCCCGTCGCCCAGCGGTTGTCCGAAGCGCTCGAGCAGCCGGTGCCGCTGGCGCCGGACTGCGTCGGCCCGGAAGTAAACAAAATGGCCGAAGGGTTGCGCGACCGGCAGGTGCTGCTGCTGGAAAACCTGCGGTTCCATGGGGCGGAGCAGATCAAGGACAAGGATACGGCCAAAAATCCCGACCTGCGCAGGCAGAAGGACGAATTCGC
>DASXUA010000407.1:0-6609 GCA_036505095.1 Phycisphaerae bacterium | reverse complement strand
TGGAGAAACACGTAAATGCCGCCAGAGCGCGGGAACATCGTCCCTAACTCGGCGTAGGTCAGCGCTCCGAAGAGCGAGAGGACTCCACCGACCAGCCACAGCCCCAGAATGACGGCCGGGCTGCCGAGGTGCTGGGCGATCGCGGGCGGCGTGCGGAAAATGCCGCTGCCGATGATGACGCCGACCATGATGGCCGATCCGCCCACGAAGCCGATGCGGCGCGGCAGGTCCTCGACGGTCGGCAGCTCAGCTTGAAGACACGGCTTGGCGCTCGTCATCGGCTCGATCTCGGCGGACATTGTAGCGAAGATCGCAAATTGCGGATTGCTGATTCCATTGATTCCCGGGAACTGGCTGCGTCGATACAGACTGGGGTCGGATCGTTATGCGCTGCGACCGGGGAGGCCAGTCGTGAATCTCCAATCCGTGAGTGCACTGCACGTGCTCGTGGGGAGCGTGCTCTGGTTGCTTTCGGCAGCATCCTCTTCCGCTTCAGTCGCAACATCCGGAACCGACCTGCGAACCTGCCTGGCATGGCAGCTCGCACTAGAGCAGGTCGGCTTCTCAGCGGGGCTGATCGACGGACGCATCGGACCGAAATTGACGCGCGCTACGCGCGAATTCCAGCGAGTGCGCGGGCTCCCGGTGACGGGCCAACTCGATCCAGCCACGCGCAGCGCACTCCACGTTGAGGCGGCTGCGAGCCTGACCACCTATACGGTGCAGGCGGCCGATCTGAAGCAGGTCGGGCCTGTGCCGAAGAAATGGATCGACAAGAGCAAGCTGGAGCGCCTCCCCTACGAATCGCTAAGCAGCGCGCTGGCGGAACGTTTCCATTGCTCCCGGGGTTTGCTGGCGCAACTCAATCCGCAGCGCGACCTCACCAGGCTGCGCCCGGGCGACACTCTCACTGTGCCCCACATGACCGAGCCCCCAATCGTGCGCGGCGAGCGCGTTGAGATCGATCTGGCGGAGAAGTTGATTCGGGTGCTTGATCGCGACCACAGAATCGTCGGCCTGTTTCACTGCTCGGTTGCCAAGGACAAGGCGAAGTTGCCAAGCCGGCCGGCCGATGTGGTCGTGATCAGTCGTGAACCGACGTACGTGTTCGATCCGGAAATGTGGCCGGAGGTAAAGGACGTTGATCGCAAACTCCTCATTCCACCGGGACCGAGGAATCCGGTGGGCGTCTGCTGGATCGGTTTGAGCTTGCCCGGCTATGGGATTCACGGCACGCCCAATCCGGAACTAATCGGCAAAACCGGTTCGCACGGCTGCATCCGCCTCACGAATTGGGATGCGCTGCGGCTGGCGTCCATGATCCGCGTGGGCACACCGGTACGTTTCATAGGTGCGGTAGATGCACTCGCGGCCCGCGCGGGAGCAGCGCACTGAGCGCCTACGGCCCGCCAAACGCGATCTGGAACGTCGCGGCGTCTTGCAAATCGACATCGCCGTCGCTGTCACCGTCGAATGCGCCCAAGCACGCCATTGTGCTCGCAGGCGGCGGCGTGCCGGGTCCGGTGAGGCAATCGGCGAAGGCGGCCGCATCGGCCAAGTCTACCAGTTGATCGCCGTTGAAATCACCCGGCAACCAGATCGGAATCCGCCAGGCGCCGCGCCCTTGGGTACCAGCGATCATGCGGCTATGCGGCAAATCCAGGCGCAGGTCGATCACCGGTGTGTTCGGCAGTCCCGCGCCGTAGCGCCGCCACGAAATGCCCCCGTTCAACGACCGAAAGACGCCGGCCTCCGCGCCGACGTAGAGCACATCTATCGCCGGACGGGGATCGACGGCGATCACGTTCACCGGCACATCCGGCAGATCGCCGTCCAACGCCATCCAAGTCTGTCCGGCATCGCTCGTCCGCAGTACCTGGTCGACGCCGAAGCGCGATCCGGCCAAATACGCGCTCGTATTGTCCAGCGGATCGACAAAAATCTGACGCATCAAGCGCCGCCAGCCCGGCAGTTCCGTCAGCACGAGTTGCCACGCAGCGCCGTCGTTGAAAGTAACCTGCACGTTGCCATCGTTGGTCGCCGCCCAGATGGTCTGGCCGTTTGACGGCGCGATCGCCAGGCTGCGGATCGCCCCGCTGCTAGTAGCCGTCAAATCGCCGCTAATCACCAACCAATTCAATCCACCGTTCGTGCTGCGATAGATCCGGTGAGTGCCGTAGACCATGCGCTGCGCGTTGGATGGGTCATATCCGTAGGGTGGCAGAAAACAGTTGCGGTCAGCGGTGTTGATCCCGGAAGCCGAGAGGGTGAAGCTGCCGCCCGCGTTGGTCGAACGATACAGGTTACCGGTGCCCTGAAACTCGCAGAACACGGTCGTGGGAGTGTTTTGATTGACGGCCGTCATGCCGCCATCGCCCCCGAAGACCTGAGCCCAGGTGTTGGGCGCGGTCCGCTTGTCGGTTCCGTTGTCCTGGGCGCCGCCGTAAACGATGGCCTCCGTGTTGGGATCGAGCGACAAGCCGGCGTAAAACTGGATCAGCCCCAGGCCGGTGTTGAGCGGTATCCAGGAATCGCCCTGCGTGGTCGAGCGATGCACACCGCCGTCGTCGCCCGCCAGCAGGCGCCCGGCCGCGTCCCAGGCCAGCGCGTGCAGGTCCGGGTGCGGCGGTGTCACGTCCGTCCAGCTCGCGCCGGAGTTGATGGAGCGCTGCAGCGCCATGCCGCCCACGATGACCCGTGTGGGATCGGTCGGATGCACCAGCGCCACGTTGGCATACCAGCCGAAGCTCGCCATGTAGTTCGGCGCCGTCAGCGCGCTCCAGCTCACACCGCCGTCGTCCGAGCGGAAGACGCCGCGTAATGATGCCAGATTGCCGTTCGCGTCGGCGGCATGCGCGATCGAAGCGAACAAGCGCTGCGGCATCGACGGCGCGATCGCCAGCGTGATACGGCCGACATCCGTCGTCGGCAGTCCGCCGCCCAGATGAATCCACGAGGCGCCGGCGTCCACGCTCTTGTACACGCCATTCGCCGGATCGCCGAAAATGTGACCGATGGCGGCGTACACCGTTTGAGAATCGTTCGGCGCCAGCCTGACATCGGTGGCTGCCAGAGTCGGCAGGCCGTTCGTGAGTTGGCTCCAGGTGACGCCGCCGTCGACCGACTTGAAAACGCCCACCGGTCCATCCGCCTGCGGATGTCCTTTGGCCGCCGACATCGCCGGGAACCCGCCGGCCGGCGTGATCGCCGCGTACAGCACCGCGGAATCGACTGGGCTGACAGCGATGCGCGCAAAGCAGCGGCCGGCAAAAACATCGGCGGCCAAAACCGCCCACGTGTTCCCGCCGTCCGTGCTCTTGAGCAGACCCAGACCGAAGCGACTGTGATGCGCGAAATTGGCCTCGCCGGTCCCGGCATAGATGGTGTTCTCGTCATTGGGATCCAGCGCGAGCGCACCGATGGCAGTGGTTGGCTGATCGTCCGTAAGGGCCGTCCAACTGGTTCCACCATTCGTGGAACGCCACACTCCGCCATCCGCGCCCGCCACGAGATAGCGGTTGGCATCCGTCGGACTACACACAATCGCCGAGACGCGTCCGGTATACTCGACGACGTTGATCGGCGCCGGTCCCCAACTCGCCCACGTCGGACCCTGCGCCGCGGCTGGGGGCGGGTCTTGAAAAACCGCCGCCAGAGCACAGGCGGCCGATAGCCATCGAGCTGCAACCGAGGTGTAAATGGATGGCACGGTGCGGCTCACTTGTCTGTCGGCGTCCCGGCGACCACGAATGACATGGTAGCAACATACTGCCGCGGCGCAGCCCGATGTTCGACGCTGAGGGTCCAAACGCCGGCGCGGGTAATTTGAATATTGACGCTTCCGGACTCATTCGAACGCAGCGCCGCGCGCGGGCCATCTGGCTGACCCGGCGGGGTCGAGCCCGGCCGCTCGCCAGCGGCGTCCTCGCTGGATTGGCAGCGAAGATCAACGGTCGCGTTGGATAACTCGTCCCCCTCGAACTTGACGAGCACAGGAAGATCGTCGCCGACGTGAAGGCCGGTCGGATCAACGAGCGGAATCAACTCCAATCGCTGTGCGAAAGCTACCGTGGCCGATGGCGACGGCTGCGCTGTTTCAGGCGAATCCGCCTGCGGGCCACGCGGCGCAGCGCGCATGAACAGCTTCTCGTAGTGATAAGGTGCCGGTTTCGAAGCGTTGTCGGGCGGCTCGCTGGCGGCCGCGAAAATGTAAGTGGCTCCGGCGGTAGGCGTGAATTGCCACTT
This sequence comes from Phycisphaerae bacterium, assembly GCA_036505095.1. Classification (GTDB taxonomy): domain Bacteria; phylum Planctomycetota; class Phycisphaerae; order UBA1845; family UBA1845; genus DASXUA01. Next base: position 2,364 of record DASXUA010000407.1, on the reverse strand, counting down.
CGAGGGCTCGCCGGGACCAGACGAGGCGGGCGGTACTTGCTCCTGCGCGCCATGGCTGCGGACGACGAGCCGCACCGAACCAGCGAGGTCTTCGTCCACGAGGCGAAGCTCGATAGGCCGCGCTTCCTGGACCGTCCACGTTTTTGGAAGCAACACCGGGCCGCGCTGCTCAGCGCCCCCCGCGGAGCAAATCAACATCAGCAGACTGCTGATTGACAGGACATGCATGCGTCCATCCCCTTCGCGCGCGTGGCCTCACGCCGGATCGCGCGCATTCCCCAATCCGTAGCGATCCATTTTAGCCTTGAGCGTCGGGCGGGCCAGGCCGAGCCAGCGGGCTGCGTGCGTCTGGTTCCCGCGCGTCAGCTTAAGTGTTTCGGTGAGCAGCAGCGTCTCGATCCGCTCGATAAAATCCGAATGGGTGGCTTCGCCGCTATGTGAGCGCAGATATTCCAGCACGATCTGCCGCAGTGTTTCCGCCGCATCGGCTTCCGCGGGGGTGGCGCGCTGCGACGTTTCTGACTGCAGCGATGTGCGGATATCCTCGCCCTGGATTGGATAGCCGTGCGTCAGGATCAGCGCGCGATACAAGCTGTGCTCCAGCTCGCGCACATTGCCGGGCCAGGAATACCGGCGGAGCAGATCCATAGCCTCGGGCGCGATGAGCGGCGGATCGATGCCCAACTCGCGCGCGAAGCGTCCCACGAAATACGCCACGAGCCGCGGCACGTCATCGCACCGCTCGCGCAGCGGAGGGATTTCGATCGAGAACACCTTTAGCCGGTGAAAGAGGTCCTCCCGGAACCGGCCTTCGGCGATAGCACGCTCGAGATTTCGATTGGTGGCTGCGAGCAGCCGCAAGTCCACCCGCAGCGGCTCATTGCCGCCGACGCGCTCGAACGTCCGATCCTGCAAGACGCGCAGGAGCTTGGCCTGCGTGCTGGGCGGCATGTCGCCGATCTCGTCCAGAAACAGCGTACCGCCGTGCGCCTTTTCCAGCCTGCCGATGCGGCGGCTCACGGCCCCGGTGAACGCGCCGCGCTCGTGCCCGAACAGCTCGCTTTCCAACAGCATCTCGGGAACCGCGGCGCAATTGAGCACCACCAGCGGCGCATCGGCCCGCGTGCTGTGCTGGTAAATGGCCCGCGCGACGAGTTCCTTGCCCGTCCCCGTTTCACCGCGGATGAGCACGGACGCGTTCGTGCGCGCCACACGGCCAATAGCTTTATAAACCTCCTGCATGGCGCGGCTGCGCCCGACGAGCGCATCCGGGGCGCCGGTCGCGGAGGGTGAGGCTCCGGCCGAACCTCCATTCGCCGGGACGCTCACGCTTTCCGACTGTTCTTCGCCATCGTCCAGCCGCACGCCGCGCGCCATGAGCCGCCCGCCTTCCAGCGCGCTGCTCACGCTGCGCAGCATTTCCTCGGGATCCAGCGGCTTGACCTGGTAATCGAAGACGCCCAGTTTGGTGGCCTCGACGGCCGTCTCCATCGTGGCGTAGCCCGTCATGATGATGACCGGCAGCCGCGGTGAGCGCTGGCGGATTTGCTGGAACGCATCCAGCCCACTCAGGCCGGGCATGCGGATATCCATGATGACCAGTTCGGGTGGAGCGGCGGCGATGCTGTCCAGCGCTGCTGTGGCGCGCATCAGCGTCCGCACGTCGTGCCCCTGCTCACTCAGCAGTTGCGCCAGCGCCGACAGCACGCTCGGATCGTCGTCCACGACCAGAATGCTGCTCACCGTTGCTCCCCGTGATGATCGGCATCCACACCGCGAACGCCGCGCCGCCCAGGGGACCGCTACCCTTTTCGCCGCGATCCGGCGGGCAGAGCAAGTCGCTCGCGCTTTCCGGCGAAAAAGGTGGCTGTCCCCCTTCGAGTTCCAGCATCCCCCCGTGCTGCGTGACAATGCGCCGCGCAATCCACAATCCCAGTCCCGCCCCGGCATCCTTGGTACTGAAGAAGGGATCAAAGATCCGGCCCGCGACGTCAGCCAGCACGCCCGGCCCGGCATCGCTGATGCGAATGACCATCATTTCGGCGCGCGGCACATCGCCGTTATCACCGGCGAGATCCACGCTCAGGCGCACCAGTCCGCCATCCGGTTGCGCATCCACCGCGTTGTTGACCAGGTTCAGCAGAACCTGCTGGAACTGTTGCGGGTCGGCCCGCAACGCCGGCCAATCGTCGCGCTTGCGGCCGCCCGGCGCGCTGGGCGCGCGCTCCACGCGAATGTTCCCCGCTTCGAGCTTGTATTTCAGAAGCTCGAGCGTCTTGTCAATCAAAAGCCACACATCGCATGGCTGCACGCGCAGCTCCGGCGGTCGCGAGAACTCCAGGAAATTACGGATGATCTGATCCA
>DASXUA010000406.1:0-12570 GCA_036505095.1 Phycisphaerae bacterium | reverse complement strand
GACGAGGAGTTGCCGAAAGTGGTGAGAATGTCGACAGATGGGGTGGGGAACTTTGGGTACGACTTCGCATAGGGTGGCAGGCTTTCACGCGCAGCGGGTAAGTCCGCCGCGGCGGAGCAACCCGGCTGGCGCCGTGACGGCATGCCACCCAGTGAGGGGCAACGGGAGTCATCATGGCGCTGATTCAGGATCTCAGTAAGGCCCAGATCGCGTTCCAGATCGCCGGGGGCGAACCGGACCAGTTTCTGGTCATTCGCTACCGCGGCAGCGAAGGGCTGTGCCAACTCTACCGCTTCGAAATCGAGTTGGCGACGACGGAGCCCAGTATCTCCTTCGACGCCATCGTCGGCCAGGCGGCGGTGCTGAGTGTCAACACGCCTTATGGCGAGCGCTGGTTCCACGGCGTGGTGGCGCGCTTCGAGATGACCGGCGAGACAGCCGAACAGAACTATTTTCGCGTGGAACTGGTGCCGGCGGTATGGCTGCTGACGCACCGCTACAACTCGCGCATCTTCCAGGGCAAGACCGTCAAGGAAATCATCACCACGATACTGACCGACGGCGGGATTCCGTCGGATCGCTTCAACCTCGATAACCTCAAGCGCACGTACGAAGCCCGTGAATACTGCGTTCAATACCGCGAGACCGACTACAACTTCATCGCGCGCCTCATGGAGGAGGAAGGCATCCGCTGGTACTTCGAGCAGACACAGGACGCGCATGTGCTGGTGCTGGCCGACACGCCCGACACGTATGCGCCGATTGAAGGCGACAGCGCCGAGTTGCCCTATCATCCGCCGGCCGGACTGATGGCGAATGCCGAGCACGTGTACCGCTTCCGCATGGGTCAATCGGTGCGGCCCGGAGCGGTCGTGCTCAACGACTACAACTTCGAGAATCCCAAGCTCGATCTGATCTCCAAGTGCGACGTCGGCCACGACACGGGGCTGGAGTTTTTCGATTATCCCGGCGAATACAACGCGCAGGGCGCTGGCAGCGATCTGGCGCATTTCCGCATGGAGGAGTTTCATACCGCCCGTATCCAGGGCGTGGGCATGAGCAATTCTCATCGCCTGGCGCCCGGCCGCACGTTCGATCTGATCGAGCATCCCTCCAACTCGTTCAACGGTTCGTACCTGCTGACGTCCGTGCTGCATCAGGGCAAGCAATCGACGCAGCGCACGACCGTGGGTGCCGATGGCCGCGGGACCATTCTGGATGCACGCGTGCACCAATCGTTGATCGCGGCGCAGAACAATGAAAACGGCGTCGTCCGCGAACTGGCTGAAGCGCTGTTGCAGATCGCGTCGCGCCTGCGTGGCGGCGACCCGACCGCGCATCGCGCCATGACGAACTGGCTCTACCACGCCGGGCAGGTATCGCGCGACTTGGGCAGCATCGGCAGCGCCGCCGGGAGTAGTCCGCTGGATGCGCTGTCGGTGGCGAACTTGATCGAAGATGTTTCGCGCTCGCCGCTGGTGGAATTCGATGCCCCGGTTTACGAGTGCCGCTTCGAGTGCATTCCAGCCGCGGTGACCTATCGCCCGCCGCGCGTCACGCCTTGGCCGGTGATGCGCGGATCGCAGACGGCGCGCGTGGTCGGACCGTCGGGTGAGGAAATCCACACCGACAAGTACGGCCGCGTGAAGGTGCAATTCAACTGGGACCGTCAGGGCAACGAGGGCGGTCAGCCGAAATTGTTCGGGGCCGATTCCTCGTGCTGGATTCGCGTCAGCCAGGGCTCGGCCGGCGGGCAATACGGGATGATGTTCCTGCCGCGCGTCGGGCAGGAAGTCGTCGTGGATTTTCTCGAAGGCAACCCCGATCAGCCGCTCATCGTCGGGCGTGTCTACAACGCCGATCAGATGCCGCCTTACTCGTTACCCGACGAGAAGACCAAGAGCGTCATCAAGACCAATAGCAGCAAGGGCGGCGGCGGCACCAATGAGATTTGCTTCGAAGACCTCAAGGACAGCGAGCAGATCTTCCTGCATGCCCAGAAGGACCTGCACATCCGCGTCAAGAACGACCGGGTGGAGAACATCGAGAACGATCATCACCTGACGGTCGCGGCGAACAAGATGGAGCTGGTCAAGAAGAACAAGTCCGGCGAGGTGACGCTGGATTTCTCGGAAAAGATCGGTGGGAAGAAGTCGCTGAAAGTGGCGGGCGACGTTGCCGAGGATATTACCGGCAATCATAGCGAGAAGGTCGGCGGCAATTACTACCTGAACACGACGGGCAGCATCGTCATTGAGTCGGCCGCGGACATCACGCTCAAAGTGGGCGGCAACTTCGTCAAGGTCGACGCCAGCGGCGTCACCATCCTGGGCACGCAGGTGTTGATTAACAGCGGTGGCTCGGCCGGCAGCGGCTCGGAAGTGGCGCTCAAGGATCCCGATCCACCGGTCGATGCGCGCGATACGCAGCCCGGCGCCGATGTCACGTACAGCGGCAGCGGTGCGATGGCCACCGGCATCGCGGCCGACACCGGTGGTTACGCTTACGAGCCGGAGAAACCCAAGAAGAAGAAGACCTCCTGGATCGAGATCGAATTGGTCGACGAATGCGGCCAGCCAGTGCCGAACGAGCCGTACGAAATCAAATGTCCGGACGGCAAGACGATCGCGCGCGGCGCGCTCGACAAGAATGGGCAGGCGCACGTGTACGTGCCCGATCCCGGTACGTGCGAGATCTGCTTCCCGCGGCTGGATGCGGACGCGTGGGAGCGCTGCGGCGGCGGACCGCCTCCGGCGCCTCCGGGCCAACCCTACTCGCCGCCGGCGCCGCCGGGCGGCTATACACCGCCACCGCCACCGCCGCCTCCTCCGCCGGGCGGTTACACGCCGCCACCACCGCCTCCCCCGCCGCCGGGTGGTTATACACCGCCGCCGCCACCGCCGGAGCAGCCGCCGTATACTCCGCCGCCGCCACCGCCGGAGCAGCCTCCCTATACGCCGCCGCCACCGCCGCCGGAGCAACCGCCCTACACGCCGCCGCCGTACCGGCCGCCGAGGGGGGACTAAAGGTTCAGGGTTCAGGGTTCGGGGTTCAGAGTTCAGTGTCGGCGGCCCACGTCGCCGGAGGTGAACGGTGAGCGTTACGTTTGATGAGCCTATTATTCCGCGAGCCGGTGCGGCCGGCAGGCCGCCGCGACCCAGCCCCGCGCCGCAACCGGAGCCCCAAGCTTCAGCAGCGCCAACAGCTTCGGAGCACACGACGGCTCCAGTGGGCGCGGGCGGGTACGTCGTCAAGCCGGGCGACTGCATGACGTCGATTGCCAAGGCGAGTGGACACTTCTGGGAGAAGATCTGGAATGATCCGGGAAACTCCGCGCTGAAGACGGCGCGGCTCGATCCCAATGTCCTGCTGCCGGATGACCGCGTGGTGATCCCGCCGTTGACGCGTAAAGCGGAACCGGGCCAGACGGAGATGCGCCACCGCTTTGTGCGCAAGGGCGAGCCATCCATGCTCCGCTTGCAGGTGCTGAATAATGACAAGCCGGTCGCCAATCAGCCGTACGAGCTACGCGTCGATCAACTCGTCTATGCAGGCAGCACCGACCCTGAAGGCAAGCTCCAGGCCGCCATCCCCGGAACCGCCCGCCGCGGATATCTGACGGTCGGCACCGAACCGAATCGATTGCAATACGTGCTGAACCTGGGCGAAGTGGAGCCGATCGAAAGTCTCAAGGGTGTTCAGCAACGCCTGCGCAATCTGGGCTATGGCGTGCCGGTGGATGGTAGCTATGGGCCACAGGTGGAGGCCGCGCTGCGCGGATTCCAGAAGAACTGCGGACTGACGCAAACTGGACGTGCGGATGATCAGACGCGGCAGACGCTGAAACAAAAACACGGTTGCTGACCTACAGAGCCGCCCGCCGCGGCGGGCAAACTGTGCGTCAGCGAGCGGCGGGAGGGCGAGGCTCCTGCCGAGCCGCAAAGGGAGGGCGAGGCTCCTGCCGAGCCGAGAGAGAAACTCGAACGATGGGAACCGAAGACCAGGACAACCAAGGCATGTCATTTGTGGACGGCTCGACTTCCGAGCCGGCCCCCGGCGACGAGCAGATGAGCATGGCGGACAAGGACAGCGGCGCCATACCCGGGGTGGCCTCGCGCCAGACACAATCGAGCACCACGCAGACCGTGCTCAATAGCGGCTACGAGCTGCGCGAGATCGTGGTCGCCCAGGGCATCGAGCATCATAACAGCGATCCATGGCTTTACCCCAAGAGCAGCATGCAGCCTTATGGATATCAAGTGCCGCGCGGGCTGCAGACCTACTTGCCGGACAACGCCGATCACGAATGGGAGAGCATCTCCGACAATGCGGCCGTCTTCGTCAGCCACGCGCAGCGCGTGCGTTATTCGGTGCGCGTCATCAACACCAAGAACGAGTACAAGCGCGCCCTCGAGACTGCCGGCCTGCACGTCATCTACATGGGCCACTCGCGCTATGGCCGCGGGCAGTGTTTTGGGGCGACCGCCGACCCGGGCGAGCGCTGGGAGCAGGGCAGCGGCGATGCTGACGGGCTGCTGCGCTCGGGATACGGCGTGATCGGCGTGCATTTCACCGACATCGACGAGCACGGCTACAACATCTATCCGGTGGCCGCTTCGGTGACGCTGCGACCGGGTTGGCTGCATCCGGAAATCAGCCGCGGCGGGTTACATCGCGTGCACCTCTCGCCCGAGCTCCAGAGCCGACTGCTGCCGGTGGCGCAGCCGGCCGAGGACTGGTACTGGGCGTCGCACGACAGTGAGGGCCCCACACTGCTCTTGTGGGGCGGCTGGACCCAGACCATCAGCGACCCCTACGACTTGGGCGCGGCCAATCTGCAATGCCGCTGCACCTGCTATTTCTCCTGCTCGACACGCACGCATTTCTGGTCGATCCTGCGCGAGCGCAAGAATTGGAGACGCACGGCCGACGATCGTTTCGCCTACTTCACGACCTCGGTCTCGTACCCGCTGACGGCCTGGGCGTGGTTGCGGGCGGTGTTCGAATATCCGAAGCGGAATGACTATCAGTCGTGGTATCCCAGCCTGGAATGGGCCAAGCGGCGCTGCGGGCAGATCCTGGCGGGCCAGGGCGAGCACTATGGCATTTACTAAACGCCGGGCGCAGGTGCGCGGGAGCATGAGTCATGACGGCTGAGCAGGTACGGCGAGAGTTGTCGCAGATCAAGATAGGTGATATTCGCGCGCTCAGCGCCTTGGCACAGCGGATCAGCGCGGAGGTGCGGCAGCCCGCGGCGGTGCTGATGGATTTGTGGAAATCCGCCGGTCCTGAGGAGCAGCGGAAATCAGAGGCGGTGCTCGGGCAGCTTGCCGAGCCGGCGGTCGAGGCCTGGCTGGTGACCGCCAGCGCGGGCGGCGAGCGCGGAGCACGGGCGCTGGCCCAGGCGGTGCAGACTTCTGCCGCCGCGCAGCGCCGCATTCTGCACGCGCTGCAGGGCATGCTGGACAGCAAGTTGCCCATGCCGCGCAGCCCGTCCGCCGGACAGACCGAAGAGCGTGAGTTGTCCAGCCGCGAGTGTGACGAAGCCTACCTGCTGACCCGTTGGTTGATGAAAACCGATGAGCCGGCGCTGGAGCGCGCTCTGGCGCGCAAGCGCTTTCTCTCGCTGGTGCCGGCGCAAAGGGATTCGGCGATTGCCGCCTATCGCAAGAACGGACAGTGGATGGCCCTGGCGGATACCCGACCCGCAGGAGGCGAACGGTAATGAACGGTCAGGATGTAATCGAGCGGTTGCGGGCGGCAGTGACCCCTCAGGCGTTGCAAGCGCTGGGGCAAGAGTTGAACTCCGAAATCCTCGACGGGCCGCGCGCCGTGGTGCAGTCGTGGGTGACGGGCGATGAGCCGACGGCCGACAAGGCTTCGTTCGTCGTCCTGGAAATGGGGAATGCGGCGACCGGCGCGCTGCTGGCTGAGGGTGAAGGGGCCACGGTGGCCTGGCGTTTTCGGCTGGTCCGCATGGCCGTCGAGAATCATTGGCGGTTGCGCACGCAAGGGCTCGAAGGACTGGAACCGCAATTGACCAACCGCACCGCGCTGCGCGCCTCGTTGCTGCCGGCGCCGCAGGAACCCGGCACGGCCTCGCGACGAATCTGCGACGAGTCCTATATCCTGATTCGAACGCTGCTCGCGGACGAGGCCGCGGCAGGCCCGGACGCCTTCACGCCGGCCGCGTTCCTCAAACAGCCGGAAGAGGCGCGCGACGCCGAAATCCGGGCCTGGACGCAGTCCGAAAGCTGGAAGACTCTGCACGAGGAGCCGTAATTCGTGCCCGACTGGAGTGATACAAACATCGCTGCGCGTCAGCAGCCCGCCGCGGCCAGCGGTTCTGATTCGCCGCAGCCGCCGGGCGGCGTCGGACCGAGCGGCGCAGGCGAGTACCTCGTCAGGCAGGGAGATTGCCTGTGCAGCATCGCGATCGGCAGCGGTCATTTTTGGCAGACGATCTGGGAAGACCCGGGCAACGCCGAATTGCGCGAACACCGCAAGGACCCATATGTCCTGTTGCCCGGCGATCATCTGAGCATCCCGCCGCTGCGCCGCAAAGACGAGTCGGGTCAAACCGAAATGCGCCATCGCTTCGTGCGCAAGGGACAGCCGGAGAAGTTGCGCGTGCGCATTCTCCGCGACGGCAAACCGCGCAAGAACCAACCCTACACGGTGGAGGTCAACGGTGCGGTCTACACCGGAAACACTGATCCCGACGGTAAACTGGAGTGTCCTATTCCGCCGCACGCACCGCGCGCCAAACTCAGAATCGGTACCGAACCCGACATTGATGAATATGATCTGAAACTGGGCGAGATCGATCCCATTGACGAGGTGAGCGGTATTCAGGGTCGTCTCAACAATCTGGGATTCGACTGCGGCGCGGTGGATGGTATTTGGGGGCCGCTCACTGAGAAGGCCGTGCGCGAGTTTCAAAAGCATTGCCAGATCGAGGTCACGGGCCAGGTAGATGAAGCGACGCGCCAGCGGCTTGGCAAAGCCTACGGTTGCTAGCGCGTTCGAGGGGAGCGGCAGCAGAAAGGCATGGCAGACGAGAAGCAACCAGTTCCCAGGACGCTGCGGATGCGGTTCGATGAGCCGCCGGACGACGGAGTCCGCCGCGACCCGGCCGCGCGCCGCAACCTCAATACGCTGGATCAATCCAGTTATGTGCCGGCGAGAATCCTATTCCCAGCGCTGGGGTTTCCGGCGGTCATCGCGCCCGGCAGCTCCGGACCGGCGATTTCCACGCGAACGATTTGTGCGCTGGTGCTCACGAGTCGCAAATGGCTTTCCAAGGCGGATGTGGCCCGTCACCTGCGCCTCGTTCCGTGGGACCAGCGCCATAAACGCTGGCTGCCCGCGCAGATCGACGGCGGAACCAACGCGTTTGCCGAAGAACACATCGAGGTGCGGCGCCGCGAAGCGCTGCCCGCCGGCAAAGAGGCGTCGCTCACCGAATTGGTGAGTTTTGGCGTGGATGTCTTCGGCACGGATCCTTTCGCGACCGACCCGACGGCCACCAATGCGGACGACAGCAAATACGGAATTCTGGTCGGATTGTCCCGGTTTGTCCGTGAGTTCTATGCCAAGCACAAGCTCCGGTATCTATTCGAAATCAGGATCGTTGAGCACGCGTCCGCCGGGTTGCCGCATGGCCTGCATAACCTGTTCTGGATCAATCCCGACGAACACGATGACGAGGATGATCGCTCGGCCGAGATAGGATTGCTCATGGAGTACGCCCGCGAGTCGCGGTTCAAGAACGACGGCTTGCGGCCGCTGAGCGATTTTGCCGGGAAAACGCGCGAAGTATACGAGCAGAAGTACCAGGGCTATCTGCAGGAGTACGAATACGATTTCCGGCAGCCGCAGACCGGAGTGAACCGCACGGAGGTGCTGCACCCCGTTTTCATCCGCGAAGCGCCGCAGCGCCTGTGCATCGGGCATCTGACCGATCTGCACGTGGATATCCGGTCGGATGCGTACGAGCGCAATCTGAAAACCGCAGGAAGCGGAGGCAACTATCACAACTGGAATACGGCCTGTCGCAATCTTTACAAACAGGCGCGCGGCAAATGCGACATTCTGCTGCTCACCGGCGATCTGATTGATTATGGGCGCGGCTACAACGAGATCGGTCCGCTCGGTGAGAATAAGTCGTACTGGCGCGACCGTGACTGGTTCCTGTTTTACGAGGTGCTGGCAAACGGTACGAATTACGAGAAGCCGGCGTACACCAATCTTGGCAATCACGATTGGCGCATTAATCCGTACCCGCCGTTCGCGCCCGGCGCGCCGAATCCGCTGGACATGGCCACCATCGGCACCAGTGCTGAAGCGGCCAAGGAGCAGCTCGTGAAGGCCCACGGCGTGGGTTACGACGCCGGAAAATCCTACGATCCGCTCGATGGATCGCAGTGGGCCGAGGGTCTGTGGAAGAAGCGGATCAGCCGTGACGGTAATCTGGCGGTTCACGGCACGCCGATCGAAACGCGCGTGGAGTCCGTCGCCTGGTATCTGTTGCTGATCAATCCTTTCCTGGATTACGCCAGTCCGCTGCCGGGCGGATACAACCTGCTGATGCTTGACTGGGCCAACGAGGAAGTTGTGGATCGGCACGTCATCGTCGGAGGCGTGGATTACGGCCCGACTCTGCTGCTGCCCAACACGAACGGCGGGCCGATGGCCAAGAACTGCATCACGAAGAACCAGGCGCAGCTTGTGGAGTACACGGCGGAACACTTCGGCCCGAAGATTCTCGGCATCCATGCGCCCGTGCTCGGCCCGTGGCCGCACTGGTACGACGATCAGCTTGCGACCGGGCGCATCAAGTTCACACCGGACGATGCTTCATCGATATATCGGCTGCAGCGCGATGGCGAGACGGACGGCGAGTACAAGAAAAAGCAGGAGTTCGCCCGCGGCGCGACCGTCCGTACGCGCACAACCTACGACTCCAAAGGCAATGAAGTGCGCACGGAGCGCATCTACGAACATGCCGCCCTGGCCCTGCGGGCATCGAAGGATGATCCGACCGGACAGGAAGCCGATTATGGCTCGTTCGTCAGCCGGCGCGACTGGCTGATCAAGAAGCTGCGGGAGTCGAAGTTCCACGTTGTTCTATCTGGACACATTCACCGCCGCAATCTGCTGATTGTCGATGTGCCGCAGATGGAAAACGGGCGGATCTCCGATTATTACGGCGAGCTGACCATTAAGGACATCAAACCCGCGGATGCCCCCAGCGCTCCGCAACCGCTGTTCGTGAATTCGACTTCCGCCGGTCCGCAAGGTCATTACTACGTGCGCCGCGGCGACTATCGTAAAGCGCCGTCGGGCTATACGGAAGTTTGTTTGGCAAGCAGTGGCAAGATCGAGAGCGTGGAGTACAAGGCCCTGCCTGTCGTGCGGAGCTACCCGTCGCCTGTGTTCCGCTAGACGGAGCCGGCACCGTATAGGAGCATTGAATTCATGGCTGTTTCGAAGCAGAAAGTTCCTGCGACGGGCGCTCAGGGCGCTGGCCCATCTGGTGCTGGCGGACCTGCAACACCCAGTCAGCCGCCTCCGGAGCAACAACCCGGACCTGTGGGTCATGGCGACTATGTCGTTCACCCCGGCGAATGCATGTCGTCGATCGCGAAGGCCACGGGGCATTTCTGGGAAAAGTTGTGGAATGAGCCGCAGAATGCGGACCTGAAGGAAGTGCGGCACGATCCGCACGTGCTGCTACCGGGCGACCGCGTCACCGTCCCGCCGCTGCGCCGCAAGGACGAGCCGGGCCAAACCGAGATGCGCCATCGCTTCTGCCGCAAGGGCGAGCCGGGAGTCTTGCGCCTGGTCGTCAAGGACGTGGACGAGCCGCGCGCCAATCAGCCCTATGTACTGAAGATCGGCGAGCGCGAGCTGCGCGGTTATACCGATCCGAACGGCAAACTCCAGCAGCCGATTCCGTCCGACGCGAAGAAGGCGACGCTGATCGTCGGCGAGGGCGACGACCAGCAGAAATTCGAGTTGAACCTGGGGGGCCTGGATCCCGTCGACACTGTCAGCGGCGTGCAGGCGCGCCTGGATAATCTGGGATACGACGTGGGATCGGCGGACGGCGTGATGAGCAAGAAGACGACCGCGGCCATCGAGAAGTTCTGCGGCGATCACAAGCTCGAACCGCCGCCCAAGGGACAGATCGGGCCCGCCGTGCGGCAGAAGCTACGGGAGGTACACGGATTCTAAACCGCCATGCATGAAGCGATATCCAAACTGCCAAGACGCCAAGTACGCCAAGAAGTTGTCTGTGCGCTATTAACTTGGCGCTCTTGGCGTCTTGGCGGTCAATGGTGGCCTTGGCGGCCGAGGTAGACAATGGCAGGCAACAAATTCAGCCATAAGCGCGGCGCTCCGGGCGACGACAGCGGGCATAATCCGATCAATTCCCGTCCGGCGCAGGAATATATCGTTATCGTGGGCGGACCCACCAACACGTTCAACGCGTGGTGGAGCTATGTGGATCTGCGTGCCGGCAGCGGCTCCAACGGATTCTGGGCGGCGCAACCCGCGCCGCGCACGCTCCAGGAGATCGATTATTACATCGTAACGCCCCCCTCGCCGGTCGATCCAGCGAAGGCGGCCGATCCGGCCGAGTGGCAGCGCCGCGGCTGGAGTCAGCAGGCAATCGACGAACTGAACCAGCGCGCCTGGAAATCCAGTGACATCTATGCCTGGGGGCCGGAGACGCACGACCGCTATTGGGCGAACTTCGTCGACTCGGCCATTCGGCTCTATTTCCATAAGGACGCATTTGCCCCGCCGCTGAAGCGGCCCACGCCGCAGCGCGGCGACATCGTCACCTACCTGATTTACGCTCCTTCCTACGAGAAGCGCCAGAAATTGGATTATGACGCATCTCCTTACAACCCGGATCACCGTAACAAGCCGGGCATCTACGGCAATCCGACTTACGACGCGACCGCGCCGCGCGGCCCACAGCCGACGATCGAGCTGCCGCACATCACCTATACCGTGCAGGACGAAATCAGGATGAAAGAAGAGCGCCGCCGCCGCGCCATCGAACGGGCCAAGTTCAAAGAGCGCTTCCTGCCGGAGACCGAGCTGAATCATTATATCCTGATGCGCACGACCAGCGAGAACACGGAGAAAGTGATCAAACGGGCCACAAGTAATTACTGTTATTTCGATTACCTGGAGCAGATTCCATCGTACGCCGTTCAATACAACGACGTCATGACCAAGGTGCTGTTCTTCAGCCACCCGGATCAGGTAATGACTTACCTGCGCACCGGTTCATGGATCGGCGAGCCGATCGTGCGGGACATCAGCGAGTCGGACGCCGAAGACTATGCTGAGCAGGAAGACAAGAATGAGCAGCGCTACGCCGACGAACGGCAATTGATACAAGATATCTATGATTTCGATGCGGGGAAGGGTCGTTACGGTCTGAAGAACTTCATCTACAGCCCACCGCAGCCTGTGAAGCGCGACGTGTACGGGCGGCCCCTGAAGTGGACGATGTATTGGTCGAAATTGTGGAACGACGTGCCGCAGGTCAACCGCACCAAAATCAAGATTGGCCGGCTGGATTATTTCGGACACTCGGCCAGTAGCACCATGATGCTGCAATGGGGCTGGAAGAACCTGAAAGGTCAAATCCCCGAAGTGGACAAGAGCGATTCCGGTAGCGAGTTGGCCCTGCACCCGGAGGACTTCGAATCAGCGCTGGCCGATCGCCCGCTGACCGCCGATGCGCAGGCCTGCCTGTGGGGCTGCCATCTGGGCAAGGCGTTCGGGCCGCGGCTGGCGCCGTTCTTCCGCGGTGGCGTGGTGGGCGCGGAAACCCTCACGGATTTCGAGAAGATCATCCACAACGATACCAACATGCCGGAGCCGGTGGGGGGCGAACCCTGGCACGAGTACATGTCCGCGCCGGCCGCGGTTCATCACTAGCCAGCGATTTCCGGAGCGCATCGCGATGCCATGTCCAGCTTATCTGATTGGGGTCAATTGCCCGCAACGAACTGGAGCACCTGGGGAATTGCCCACACGATTCCTTAGCAGTGCTCTCCGGCGTACGGGCGCATGGCCTGCAGGGCTGATCGATGCGTGGTACGTCGTTGGCCATGCTTGTTTGTAAGATGCAGTTGCACAGGCTGAGAACCTGTGCCAGGCTGCGGCGCAATGAGCACCGCAGCCGTCGAAGAGTTTGAATATGCCGGAAGCCGCACGATTAACAGATCCCACGATGCATGGCCCGCCCCTGACGGGTGGCCCGTGCAGTCCGGACGTGAAGATCGGTTTTATGCCGGCGTGGCGCGCCCTGCCAGCCGGGATGGGCGCCGGCATCGAGAACGCGGCCAACACCATGAAGGAGTTGATGCAATCGCCGACCCTTGATCCGGCGACCACTCCGGCCAAGCTGGCGAAAGTCCTGGCCGGTCTGATGCAGGACGCCGGACCCGCCGCCGCGAACGGCGCGCCCGGTGCTCCGGCCGCCACGTCGGGTGGATTTTCGACGCTGATGACGGCGAATGTCGCCCTGACGGCGACGTA